>CALPOI020000059.1 GCA_943325145.2 Candidatus Planktophila lacus
GCGCCTGGCATAACTAAAATGGCCTCCTTTAATCTTCTAGCTTCTTCCATCAATAAATCTGTATCGCTACTTGATAAAAATATTTCGATTGGTGCTTCTTCGGATTCAACCATTCCTATATTGATTGCCTTAACTTCAATACCCGCAAATTTCTTTTCAATTTTTTTTCTAATTTCACTCATGTAATTCATTGTAGGAATTCTATCTTGAACATGATCTTTTAATTTTACAGTAAGTTCTGATCGAGATTCGTTTCCGAAAGACGCAGCTCCCATACCTGCGCTTGGGCCACCAACGTTTGAAAAGACCATTTTCACATCTTTTTGTGCCAAGATAAATTTTTCAATCGCTAGTGTAGTTGCATTGTTTTCAGCAAATGGCGTGCTTTTGTCGTATTTTAATTTTACCATGAATTTCCCTTGGTCTCCTTGAGAAACAAATTCTTGCCCTACGATACCCAGTCCCATAACCATTCCTGAAATGATGAACAATACAAAAATAGAGATACCTGTAATTAATTTATGTTTCAAAGACCAAGCCACTAATTTCACGTATTGATCTGTAAACAAGGTGATTCTTCGTTCAATCCACATTAAGAATACATGGAAAAAATTTTCTTTACGAAGTTCCGTTTCTTTAGCAAACCTTGAAGCTAGCCATGGCGTAAGTGTAAAACAAACGAATAAAGACATTAATGTTGAAATCACTACAACGATTGAAAACTGCTGTAATATATCTGAAATTGTACCTTGAACAAATACAACTGGTGCAAATACAACTACATCCACAAAAGTAATTGCTAATGCAGTAAATCCAATTTCATTTCGTCCGTCCAATGCTGCTTGTCTGCTACTTTTACCCATTTTTAAATGTCGGTAAATGTTCTCTAATACAACGATAGAATCATCAACTAAAATACCGATTACCAATGACATAGCTAACAGTGTCATTAAGTTCAAAGTGTAGCCAAGTAAATACATCGCAATAAATGTACTAATGAGTGATGCGGGGATGGATACTAATACAATAATTGCATTACGGATGCTATGTAAAAACAAAATCATCACTGCTGCAACTAAGAAAACAGCTAATTCTAAATCATGAAATACAGCGTCAACTGCTTCAATGGTTGGAAGTGACGTATCAGTAGCAACAACAAATTTTAATCCTTCTTTGTTGTATTTTTCCTGTAAGACTTTAAATTTTTCTTTAACTTCTTTAGACATTTCTACTGCATTCGCATCTGATTGTTTTTTTATTCTCAATCCTATACCATTGATTCCGTTGTACCTACTAATTGTTAATTGGTCTGTTATTCCGTCATAAACTTCACCTATGTCTTTTAATCGTACTGTAGAATTTCCGTTGGATGACAAAATTAAATTTTCTAAATCTGCAATTGTTTTATATTTCCCCGCTAAACGCACGGTCATTTGCTCATCTGTATTTTTAACTTTTCCGGTTGGGAATTCTACGTTTGCAGTTGCAATAGATTGATTGATTGCAGCTAATGAAAGACCTAACACACGTACTTTTTCTTTGTCGATGTTAACACGCACTTCTCTTTTTTCACCACCGAGCACATCTATTTCAGATACGCCTTGGGTTTGTTTCAATAAAGGAAGTATTTCTTCTTTCATCAGTTCGTAAAATGCTCTGTCTTCAAGATTTTTACTCGTCACACTGACTTGAAGTACTGGGGATGCATTTGGTTCAATTTTCGCTATTACTGGATTTTCAGATCCGTCTGGTAAATTGCGTTTAACACCTTCAATTTTACGTTGTGCATCTTGCATTACTGTTTCTAAATCCACAGAATTTTTAAACTCCAACATTACAATTGAAGCGTTTTCAAGTGAAAATGAAGTGACTTCGTTTATGTTTTCTAAACCACTCAATGCATCTTCTAATTTTTCTGAGACTTGAGATTCAACAATGGAAGGGGAAGCACCCGGATAGAGCGTTGTAACTGTAAGTATTGGTGGAGAAAAGTCAGGTAGTAATTGATAGCTGAGTTGTTTGTAACTCAATAATCCTCCCCCTATTAGTATGGTAAATATTACAATAATTAAGGAGGGACGTTTTATGGATAATTCTGTAAGAGTCATGTTTTGTTGGTTTTAACAATTAGTTCGTGATGACGTTGGATTTGTTTTGAACATTGATTTGCCCTTTGATGATAATTTGATCATTCTTTGAAAGACCGTCTACTATTTCAATAAACTCAGCATCGCTTGTCCCTGCAGTAAAGTTTGTACGAATTGCTTTTCCATTTTTAACAAGAAATACTTGAGGCTTTTTTGTGCTTCCAATGAGCGCTTTTCTAGGAATAGAGAGGGCCTCAATTGCTGTTGAATTTTCTAATTTAACCGATCCGTACATGCCAGCCATTAATGGGTTTTTCGATGAGTTTGGAGTAGTAATTTCTATTTTGAAATTATGGCTTGCATCTGCTTTAACAGATATGCTAGTCACTTTTCCTTTGAACGGAATGTTTTGATAAACATCAGCATATACGGTAACATTTTGACCTTTTTTAAATTTAAGAACATCTCTTTCAGGTACAGATATGTTTAGTTTTAATGAAGAGATATCTGTTAATTCTAAAATCGGAGTTCCCATACCAATGAAACTACCCACATCAACCATTTTCTTTGTGACAACTCCAGCAAAAGGTGCTTTTATGGAACTGTTTTGTAGTTGTCGTTTCATTTGTTTTACTTGTGCTTCTGCTGCACGTAAAGCAAGTTTTGTTTTTTCGTATTGTACTCCGGTGATAATATTGTCTTTGAGTAAATTTGCATTTCTAGCATCATCATTTCTTTGACTCTCAAGATTAATTAATGCATTTTCAAGTTGTAATTCAAGTAGTTCATCATCCAATTTGATTAAGAAGGACCCTTTTGAAAGTTTATCACCTTCTTCGAATCCTATTTTGATGACTTTACCTGCTGCATCACTTCCAATAGTGTTATGTCGTGTTGGTTCGAAGGTCCCTAAGTAGTGAAATCCTTGATCAAAAGTATGTTGTCTAGGAGAGGCTACTTCAACTAAAATAGGAGTTTCTACATCGTGAATGTAAAGTTTGTCGGCAACTTTTTCTTTATTTGATTTTAATTTGATGATACTGATTGAAATTAACAAGATCGCTATTCCAATAATTGTAATGACTCTTTTATTCATGATTTAGTTGATTTTACCGGTTGTTTTTAATAAATCTAATTCTGCTTGTCTAAGTTGTACGTAAGCCATAATTACATTCGTTTGAGCTTGGTACAGGTCTGTTTCTGATTTTAATAAATCGTTTGAACTTATAACACCTTGTTCAAATGAAATTTTTGCTTGTCTATTTACTTTCTCAGCAAGAAGTAGTTGTTCTTGAGTTGTGTTTAAAGAATTGAATTGAATTTCAATTTGTTTTTTACTGTTTTCAATTGCCAATTCTATTTGTTGATAAGCATTTTTGTGCTGACTAGCAAGTTTTTCTTGTTGAATGCGATTCACTTTTAGTTTGTGATGTTTTTCAAATCCATCGAATAGCATCCAATCGACCTTAATTCCCATAAACATTCCTTCGATCCCTGTCTTAAAGTTGGATTCAGGTCGTATGTTGTAATTATAATTATACGCAGTATAAAATGAAAATGAAGGAAGATAAGAAAGTTGGATTCCTGATTTCTCAGCTGTATTCAAACGTTGTTGAGTTTCAATCAATTTTAATTCTAACAAATTTGTTGATTTATCAGTGGAATTGATGCTTTTTTCAACCACATTGTCCTTCGGCAATTGTAAATCGAATTGAATGTCTTTTCCAATCAATATTTTTAAATAATTCATTGATTTTTCTTGGTTGGAAATCAAACTTTGTTCTTGATTTTTTAGACTTAAAAGTGTAATCTTAAGTTTGTCAACTTCAGTTCCAACGACCATTTTTTGTTCGTAGAGCTTTGTTAAATTGGATATTGTTTTCTCCATGTTTTGAATGTTAACTCTTACAAATAAAACTTGTTTCCAAAGTGCCTGAATGTTAAAGTAAGTCTGTATAACTTGATATTTGATATTTTGTGTAGTAATACTTGCTTGTATTTCAGATACTTCTTGCCCGATTTTAAGAGCAGTCACACCGTAATTGACTTGAGGGTTATAAAGTATTTGAGAAAGTTGAACGGTATTGCTCAAGTTCCAAGGAACTCCAAACTGAACAGTTGTAAAAGAGCCAGGAGGTCCTCCAGCAAAAACACCTGGTACAACTTGTCCTGGTATAATGGCATTGTAACGGTAATCTCCGTTGAAAGCTATTTTTGGTAATAGTGCACTTAAGTTTGCTTGGACTTGTGCTGCATTTGATGCTGCATCTAATCGTGCTGCTCGTATGGTAAGATTGGCAGTATCAGCCATTTTTAAGCATGTTTCTAAATCGAGCGTTTGGCTTTGAACGGAAGTGACTCCAATAAAAAGAAAACTCCAAAAAAGTCGTTTTTTCATAGAATAAGTTATTGATTGTTAGTGTTAGGAATCTTGTAGAATTTACAGGGTTTTAAATGCATGTTTAAAATTCTTTGGAGTTAGGGAATAAGTAGTTGATTAACATATCTATTACATATTGTTTGTGAAGTATTAAATGTGTTTTGTAATTCTCATCATTGATGGAATGGATTGATTGAATCATCGGTCTTGCAATAAAAGGAAAATTTGTATTTGACATTAGTAATAAGATAATATTTACAAGATTTATCTTACGCATTTCACCTTTTTCTTGCGCTTCCTTTACTTGCGCTTCAATTTTTGCATCCTTCATTGCATCAGAAAATCCAACACATTGAAAAAAGTTAGCTTCTTGTTTGCTGAGTTCATTGATTAAAAAACTTGCGATTTCAGGATGCTTCCCTAAAAAGTCATATTCTTTTTCTATGAAAACCCTTACTTTACTTACTAAGGGTAGTTCGCTTTTGAAAACTTCAAATAAAGATTCTGCAAATTTTTCTATGACAGAAGCAATGACAATTTCAAATAGATGACTTTTACTTTTAAAATAATAGTTCACCAATGCGACATTCATTCCAGCTTCTTTAGCGATTTCTCTAGAAGTACATCCGTTGAAACCTTTGGCTATGAAGACGCGAGTAGCAGCCTCTTTTATTTTTAATTCTGTAGAAGTATCTTTTTCCATTCGATTTTGATTAGAACAAATTTAATCTAATTTTTAAACGCTTGTTTAATTTTTTTTCTTTTGTACTTTTTTAACACTTTAACTGCTTATTTGTTCATCTCATTCTGTCTTTTTTTGAGAGTATACTTTCGTATTAATAACTGATAATTATCATTTTTTATAATTTTCTTTCCGTTTAAATTCGTCCACTAATTTTTTCTTCAATGGCGTTTTTTTCTTTTTTCGGTACATCAGTTAAAACATCGAACACGTTAGCCGCTCTTCAAGGTTTTTTCAAGGGTAATTTCTCCGCCAAAATTTCAATTAACCTTCAGAATGACTGTCATTTGGAAATATTGGAAGAAGTTGAAAAATTACGCAAAGAACTTGATTTATCAAGAACAGTAATTCGTCAATTTCAAGAAAATAATTATACTACGAATGAATTGGATACAACGAACGAATTGTCTGCAGAAATAATTTCTTTAGGGCAGTTATTAGAAAATAAATTGGAACAGTCTTTTCTTGAAAAAGCGGAAATCGATGCTAAAATCTCATTAATTAATCAACTTTGCATTGTTTCGGAAACTGATTTGAAGGGGGTGATTACACAAGTAAATGATAAGTTTTGTGAAGAATCACTCTATAAACGGGAAGAGTTAATCGGTCAAAATCACAACATTGTTCGTCATCCAGATATGCCTAAAGACGCTTTTAAACAACTTTGGCAAACAATAGGTAATGGTAATGTATTTAACGCACCGGTTAAAAACAGGAGGAAAGATGGTACTCCATATTACGTAAATGCTGCAATTGGTCCAGTAATTGGGTTGCATGGCAAACCAATTAAGTACATTGGAATACGTTATGATTTGACGCAGGAAACATACCAACGTTTGGAAGCACAAGGAATTGTTAGTGCAATCAATGCCTCTTTTGCGTATGCATCTTTTGACTGTGATGGGACAATTAAAACAGTGAACGAAATTTTTTGTCGTAATCTAGGTTATACCTCTGATTTACTAATTAATAAAAAACATGTTGAATTAGTGAAGTCAGATTTTGTTGGGGTGTTATCCTATTCAGATTTTTGGACAAATTTAGTGAATGGTTCTGTATATCAAGATGTTTTTAGATTAATCGACTCCAAAGGAAAAGAAAAATGGCTGCAAGCGATTTACACTTCTGTTAAAGATGAAATGGGTCGCATAGAAAAAATTATCATGATGGGAGTGGATGTAAGTCAATCAACTATTGCAGCAATAGAAACGAAAAATGCAGTTTCTGAAATTCAACGTGTTCTAAATTCTATCTCAAGTGGTGATTTAAAGGAGCGTTTTTCAATTGCTACTATACAAGACTTAATGATATTAGGTGATACATTGAATGAAACAATTGACGTTTTGGTTCATCAAAAAAATAAAGAGAATCAAACATTTAATGCAGTAAATGAAGTTCGAAGAGTTGTAAGCGCGTTAGCGAAAGGTGATTTCTCAGTTTGTTATTCAATTCAATCAAACGGAGAATTACAAGAAATGGGAGAGGCTTTAAATACCACCATAAATGTGTTAAGAGATTTAATTGTCAGGGTAAAATTTAATTCGGACAATATTGCAGATGCAGGTAGTCAAATGTCGAATGCAGCAGTGCAACTTTCAGAAGGAGCAACACAACAAGCAAGTGCTGTGGAAGAAATTCTCTCTTCGATGGAACATATGGTATCCAATATCCAGCAAAATTCAGGTAACGCGAAACAAACTGAAAAGATGGCTACCAAAGCTGCTATGGATATGGGAGAAAGTAAAATAGCAGTAGAAAAAACCGTAGAATCTATGCAAGTTATCGCTTCTAAGATTTCGATCATTGGTGAGATTGCGCGTCAAACAAACTTATTGGCATTAAACGCTGCTGTGGAAGCCGCAAGAGCAGGGGAGCACGGTAGAGGTTTTTCTGTTGTTGCGTCCGAAGTTCGTAAACTTGCTGAAAGAAGTCAGCTTGCGGCTTCAGAGATTGATGATGTTTCTCGAAAAAGTGTAGATATTTCAAAACAATCAGGGGATCTATTGTCAAAAATTACTCCTGAAATTCAAAAGACTTCTGATCTTGTTCAAGAGATAACAGCGTCAAGTGCAGAACAAAATGAAGGGGCCAAGCAAATTAACAACGCGATCCAATCTTTGAATTACATAGTACAAGAAAATGCTGCAACAGCTGAAGAAATGGCGGCGAATGCAGAAGAGTTTAATGCACAAGCTGAAGAATTAAAAACGGCAATTTCTTTTTTTAAGGTAAAATAACCAAAACAAGGATCATTTTACATAGTCTTGTTTTACAACCAAGATGTATTGATTGTTTTCAATTTTTCGGTAACCATATTCGTAACAGAAATAGTAATTACCGCCTTTTTGGGTCGTGTAAATATTGGTAAAGTAATGGAAATTAAACCCTTCTTCTGCAAGTGTAATTGCATCTACGGTCTTTTTTCCTTCCGGATTAAGATGTTCTAAAATTCGTCGATTTTTCCGGAGTATTGAGTTGATTCTACGAACATATTTATTAGCGTCCTCATTTTGTTTGTTATTATAGGCATTTCTACAATAATCAGAGCAAAACTTTTGGTCTTTTCGACCTTGTAGTTTTTGATTACATTCTTTACACAGTCTTGGTTCCATATTCAATGAATAATCAATGGTTTTAGGACTGCAATGTTAACATTAATTAACAGCAAAAACAAAGTACAACCTGACAAACTTTAACAACTTTGCAAGCCTAAATATGCATTGATATGTCTTTTGATGAAAATAATGTTTTAAGTCCTGCAGAGCATTTACGTTTACTTGCAGAAAAAATTCAAACTGAAAACAGAATCATTCAATTACTTCACAAAGAAATCTCTAAGGTAATTGTTGGTCAAAACTACATGTTAGACCGCTTGTTGATCGCGTTACTGGCTGATGGACATGTTTTATTGGAAGGTGTTCCTGGTTTGGCTAAAACTCTAGCGATAAAAAGTTTGTCAAGCGCATTGAACGCTTCTTTTAGTCGCATTCAATTTACACCTGATTTACTTCCAGCGGACGTCAATGGTACTCAGATTTACAACCAAAAAAGCGAGTCTTTCACCATCAAAAAAGGGCCTGTTTTTACAAATTTTGTGTTAGCAGATGAAATCAATCGTGCACCGGCAAAAGTACAAAGTGCACTTTTAGAAGCGATGGAAGAGCGTCAAATAACTATTGGCGATCAAACATTTGAATTGGAAGCCCCATTTTTAGTGTTAGCAACTCAGAACCCAATTGATCAAGAAGGAACGTATGCTTTACCAGAAGCACAAGTGGATCGATTTATGTTAAAAGTGGTGCTTGATTATCCTAAAATAGAGGAAGAAAAATTAATCATCAGAAGTAATGTACGTAAAGAGGGATTAGCAACGATACAAAAGGTGTTAAACGTTGAAGATATTCTTCGTATTAGAGAGTTGGTTCGTGAGATTTACTTAGATGAGAAAATCGAACAATATATTGTAGACATCGTTTTTGCTACGCGTCAACCAGAAAAATATGGTGTTCCACATTTACAACCAATGATTGGCTTTGGTTGTTCTCCAAGGGCAAGTATTAATTTAGCGTTGGCAGCAAAAGCGCATGCTTTCCTTCAAAACAGAGCATTTGTCATTCCTGAGGATGTCCGTGCTGTTGCCATAGATGTTATGCAACACCGATTGGGTTTAACCTATGAAGCAGAAGCCGAAAATTACACTCCTAAAAAAATAATTGAAACTATTTTAAATAGAGTAGATGTACCATAATCTGAAAGGATGAATACCCTTGAGCTCTTAAAAAAGATTCGATTAATCGAAATTAAAACGAAAGGATTGACCAATCAATTCTTTAAGGGGAAATATCATGCCTCTTTTAAAGGGAGAGGTATGACTTTTAGTGAAGTAAGAGGGTATCAAATTGGTGATGAGGTTCGCACGATTGATTGGAATGTGACTGCGCGATTCAATGAGCCTTACGTAAAAGTGTTTGAAGAGGAGCGGGAATTAATTGTGATGTTAATCATTGATATTTCTGCTTCCAATAATTATGGGAGTAGAAGTAAGTCAAAAAAAGAGTTGATTCTTGAATTAATGGCGGTAATAGGTTTTTCAGCTGTTGCGAATAACGATAAAGTGGGTGCTTTATTTATTTCTGATGGTGTTGAAAAATTTATTCCTCCTGCGAAAGGGAAGAAACATATCTTATTTGCTTTAAGAGAATACATTGATTTTGAACCTAAAAGTAATGGTACAGATTTAAATGTTGGATTTCATTATTTTAGAAATTGCATGAAAAAAAGGTCGGTATGTTTTGTTATTAGCGACTTTTTGGACGAAGGTAATTTTGAAGAGGGATTGTCTTTGTTAAGAAGTTACCATGACGTTATTGCATTACAAGTTACTGATCCTGCTGAAAAAGAAATGATTGATCTTGGACTGATTCAGTTTTATAATGCAGAAAATGGTACAACTTCCTGGGTAAATACTTCGGACATATCAACAAGAAAGAAATTTAAAGAAAATGCTGAATACCGCTATTTAAGAGCGAATTCTATCTTTAAAAAGTTGGGGATTAATTACGAGCAAATTAGTACTACGGATGATTATATCCCAAAATTTTTTCATCTATTTAGAAGACATAAATGAGAATAGTAGGGCTAATTTTCACAAGTTTTTTCTGTATGATGGTTTTGGCTCAACCATCCGTTCGTTTGTTGCGCGATAAAATTAAAATTGGAGAACAAACGGAGTTAATTTATCAATTCAAAGGAGATGTTTTCAAGAAAGATTTGTTTCCCAAACAAGAAAGAGTTATTCGATGTGATTTAATTGGAAATAAAACAAAGAAAATCACCAATTTAGAAATCATCGGTTTTTTTAATGATTCGCTTACAAAAAACAAAAAAGAAATAGTTTGGGAAGGATCGTATAATATAACTTGTTGGGATAGTGGGACAGTAGTCATTCCTTCAGTGGAATTTCAGATAGGGGATAAAAAAATAGCGTTCCTACCTGTTAGACTTCAAGTAAGTTCTCCTAAAATTATTGAGGGGAAGGATGTCTATGATATTCGTACTTATTTTGAGTCATTACCTACTAAGTTGAGCTCTTTTTTTCGTGAATACGGCTGGCTCATTTTATTTGTCGTTTTGGGTTTAGTGATTGTTTATTATTTAGTGAAACGTTCAAAAAAATCGCACAACATCAAAACGAATGAGACCCCACTTACGTTAAAACAAATTACCCTGATTCAAATTGAGGAGTTGACAAATACAAAACTTTGGGAACAGGATAAATTAAAAGAACATTATGTTCGACTTTCTTTTCTTTTAAGAAATTATCTAGCTAAACGGTATCGTCTGTCTTTATTAGATAAAACAAGTTTTCAAATTTGTGCCTTACTTTCAAAATGTGAGTTACATGTTTCATTGCAGAAAGACATACAAAAAGTCTTGGATCAATCCGATTTAGTAAAGTTTGCTAAGAGTGTACCTACGGAATTTGAAATCCTAAATGTGAGTGCTTTAGCAAAAGAAATTGTAGAAAAAACAAGTCCTTCGAATGAATAGTGTTTTAAGCATAGATTTTTTCGGTTTTCGTTTCCTTTCTCCTTATTGGTTATGGTTACTATGGCTTGTACCCGCTTTTGTGTGGTGGTTGTTTTATCTGGACAATTCTAAAAAAGGAGATATTAAATTCTCAGGTATTGCAGGTGATCAGAAATCCTTGGAGTTATTTTGGGTTCATGCTGTAAGAAAAGCACTTTTTTTAATAAGTGGATTAATTGTAGCAATGTTAATTATTGCAATTGCTAGACCTTA
>CALPOI020000060.1 GCA_943325145.2 Candidatus Planktophila lacus
AACCAAAAATCAAGGCTTCGGGATGGTTGTTAAAGCGCAAATTTCGATTTGATGTGAGATCTCGCTCCGTGGCGCTTTATTTTGTTCGCTCCTAAATTCGGTGATTTTGTCGGTGATCTTTTGCAAAGCTTCCGACAAAAGTCTAGCTTTTGACCGTTTCAAAACTACTCTCTCATCGTTGAATCAAAAATTTAATACCGCTTCCGATAATTATCGGAAACGGTATTAAATTTTAAATTCGCCTCGATTTAATAGTCTTGAAACAGTCTAATTTTTCTGAGTTCGATCACAAAACCCAACAATCACAAGGCCAGACGTAATTGTGAATTAGACTTTGTAATTCTATCAATAAGATAAGCTATTTTTCTAACTGATTTATAAAAAATCTTTGCCTTGAGCCAAATTTCTTGTAGCCTCAATCCTAAATTAAAATTCAGCGTTTTGAGGTGTTCTTGGGAACGGGATTACATCACGGATGTTACTCATTCCTGTTACGAACATGATCATTCGTTCAAAACCTAAACCGAAACCTGCGTGTGGAACTGAACCAAATTTTCTTGTTTCCAAATACCACCATAATTCCTCTTCGTGGATATTGAACGCTTTGCATTTTTCTAATAACACATCCAAACGTTCTTCTCTTTGTGAGCCACCTACAATTTCACCAATACCTGGAAACAAAACATCCATTGCGGCAACTGTTTTTCCATCCTCATTTTGACGCATGTAAAAAGCCTTAAAAGATGCTGGATAATCTGTAATGATAACAGGACATTTGAATTCTTTCTCCACTAAATAGCGTTCGTGTTCGCTTTGTAGGTCTGTTCCCCACTCTACTTCGTATTTAAATTTTTTCTTTTTGTATGGCGTACTATTTTGTAAAATGGAAATCGCCTCAGTGTAAGTTATGCGCTTAAATGGATTGTTTGCTACAAATTGAAGTCGTTCCGTTAAACGTAATTCATTTCTTTCTGCTTGTGGTTTTGATTGTTGGTCAGAAAAATCCCTATCGTCCAAGAATTTTAAATCATCTGCACATTGTTGCATTACATAGCTACAAATATACTTTAGGAATTCTTCTGTTAAATCCATATTATCGTTCAAATCGTTGAACGCTACTTCTGGTTCCACCATCCAAAATTCCGCTAAATGTCGGGAGGTATTCGAGTTTTCCGCTCTAAAAGTTGGTCCAAAAGTGTACACTTGACCCAACGCTAAAGCGGCTAATTCAGCTTCTAATTGTCCTGAAACTGTTAGATTCACTTGTTTTCCGAAGAAATCTTCGTTAAAATTTACAGATCCATCTTCATTCAAAGGTGGATTTTTTGGATCTAAAGTAGAAACACGAAACATTTCACCAGCTCCTTCTGCATCAGAACCTGTTATGATTGGTGTATGAATGTAATAAAATCCTTTATCGTTGAAGAATTTATGAATTGCATAAGCAACCGCATGACGAATTCTAAATACCGCACCAAATGTATTCGTTCTAAAACGTAAGTGCGCTTGTTCTCTTAAAAATTCTAAACTGTGTTTTTTAGGTTGCATGACTGTTCGTTGAATGTCATCAGGCGCAGCCTCTCCTAACACTTCGATTTTAGCTACCTGTAATTCAACAGTTTGACCACTTCCTTGAGATTCTATCAGTGTACCCGTTAAACTAAGAGCAGCAGCAGTCGTTATTTTTTTCAAAACTGCTTCTTCAAATTGTTCGAAATCTAATACAGCTTGAAGTGTGTGAATGGTAGAACCATCAGAAAGTTGAATAAAACGATTACTTCTAAACGCACGTACCCAACCTTTCACATTTATTTCTGTCCCTATTGCAGGTTGTTCCAATATCTCTTTAATTCTCAGTCTTGCCATTGGTCTGTTTAATCTAAGTTTACATAAAATCAAGACTCAAAAATAATCAATCATTACTGAATTTAAATCGTAGAGCTTGGATAATTTTGATTTAACCCAAATAATAGCAATTTTTAACCAACAAACTCTTGACTATGTACTTTTTGAGGCACCCACTCCCATTCCAAAGTTCCAGGCTCCGAGAAACAATACGTATTTTTGATAGAATTGTAACAAATAGGCGCTTTAATCTTCTCTTTTAAAATTTTAAGGTAATTGTAAAGCATACGTTCTGAAAGTTGAATCTTTTGAGACAATTCTTTAGGTGTTCCAGTACTTTCAGTCTTTACCAAAAAAATAAGATGCTTCATTTTATCGATGTTCATATATAGTTTTTCTTATATGTCGTTTAAAACACGAATTTGTCCCAAGAAAAAAAAAAAAAATCAAATAGCGAACAAAAGAAAAAGACATAATCGCACTAATTTTAGAGAACCGTTCACTATTTTTTTTATCTTAGCAATCAATGGAACGTGAATGGGACAAGTTTATAAATGGAAAAAACGAAGCACTAGTGCCTCTTTATAAAGAGCTAAGTGTAAGTTTACTATTGTTGTCAATAAGATATACCCATGATCGAGAATGTTCCAAAGACATTGTTTCAGAAGTGTTTTTATACCTACTGGAAACACCCACAAAACAACGAAAAGAAAAATGGTTGGGTATTGAACAAGTTCACACCTATTTAAGATTTATGGTGAGAAATAAAAGTGTTGACTTTATCCGAAATCGACAAAATCAATCCGTATATTTAGAGCAATTACACAACTACTATCTTTTACATCCGAATGAAACACTGATTGAAACCTTAAAAGAATTATTATCTACTTTGCCCAATACTGAAAATAAAAAAGTCTTTACTGCACATTTGGAAGGTTATGACAATCATGAACTTGCAGAAAAATTTACACTTTCAGAAAAAACTGTTAGAAATAAACTCAGTATTGTCAGAAAGGCAATTGCTGTATTATGGAATAAAAAATTATGGATACTATGGATACATCTCATCTCATAGCCCTATTAGATCAACCTGAGTTATTGCAACAAGAAATTGCAATTCTTAGGACTAATTCGAACAATTCAGAAGAACTGATTGGATTCATTGTGTTGTATGATCAACTAAATGGTGATACAACAGCAATTAAACGCTACTTTAAGGAATCGGAAACAGAATTTGAAAAAAAAATTCGACATCCATTTCAAATTATCCCACTATTTCCTCAATTCAAAAAAATAGCTGTTATACTAGTTGTAATTCTATGTATTGGTGGTATATTTTATGCTACATTTAACTCACAGAATAAAACAAAAAATTTACCTTTAAATGAGGAAAAGACACTTGCAAAAGCCCTCTCTACGAATGTTCATCCTCAAATTGAACAAGCTTTGCATTATTTTAAAAATAAAAACTATCATCGAACCATCACTTCTTTAAAACCACTCTCAAAAACTATTTCAAAAAGTGATACAATCCGTTATCTTCTTGCGGTATCCTATTTTCATAAGAAAAAATACCGTGAAGCAATCCAACTTTTTAAAACATTTACAAAAGGAGAATTAAGAAATAAGTCTACCTATTACAGAGCGATTATTGAGTTAAAACTGAATCATCCAAAAAATGCACAACGTTTATTTGATCAGTATAAACAGAACGCAAAGGAAGGCGAAAGTGATTAGTTTTCAGTCTCTAGATTAGAGAAAAAGATTTATTTATTATTCCAATTGGTCATGGTCAAACCTATTCCAATTGTTGTAAATCCTTTGATGAATTCAGTCGCGATTTGAATTCTATCTTGAATGGTTTCTTTTTCTAACTTATCCCATTCTCCTAATACGTAATCCACTTGCTGGCCTTGTTTGAAATCACTACCTACTCCAAATCGAAGTCTTGCATATTCTGTTGTTTTTAATACTGCTTGTATGTCCTTGAGTCCATTGTGACCACCATCGCTCCCTTTTCCTTTCATCCGTAATTTTCCAAAAGGGAGTGCTAAATCATCCGTAATGACCATCAAATTTTCTAACGGAATTTTCTCGTTCTGTAACCAATAATTTACAGACTTCCCACTCAAATTCATAAAGGTATTCGGTTTCAAAAGAATGATCTGTCTCCCTTTGTGTTTTAAATTAGCGACCTCACCTAATTTTTTACTTTCAAATACTGCCCCACCCTCTTTAGCGAAAGCCTCCACCACTTTAAAACCGATATTGTGTCTTGTTTCTTCGTATTTAAAACCAGGATTTCCAAGTCCAACAATTAAATATTTCATTTTAGATAATTTGTTTTTGACGTACCTAAGAAAAATATGAGATTAACCTTAGTAAACGTTTGTGATTTTAAAAACCAACTATTTATTTAACAATTGGAATCCTTTCCCGTGTACATTCATGATTTCGATGGAAGGATCTTCTTTCAATAACTTACGTAGTTTTGCAATGTAAACATCCATACTTCTCCCGTTAAAATAATTATCATCGCCCCAAATAGCTCTTAAGGTTGCTTGACGATCGATGACTTCATTTGAGTTTTTAGTCAATAAATCCAATAATTGATTTTCTTTCGTTGTTAATTTGACAGAACCTTCAGCTAAATGCAACATTCTAAGTTGTGGTTCGTACTCAATTTTACCAATATTTCGTTTTTCATTGTTGCTTTGAGTAATTCCTGCAGTACGTCGCGTAATTGCTTTCATACGTGCCAACAATTCTTCCATCGTAAATGGCTTTGTCATATAATCATCCGCACCCACTTCAAAACCTGAAAGCTTGTCTGCTTCTAACGATTTCGCAGTCAAAAATAAAATTGGAACATATTTGTTGATTTCACGAATTTCTTTGGCAACAGAAAAGCCATCCATTTCTGGCATCATGACATCAAAAATGCAAAAATCAAAATTCGACGCATTGAATTCCTGTAAAGCAATTTTTCCATTACGGGTTAATTTTACTTCGAATCCTTTGGAAACCAAAAATGTATGCAACAATAAACCTAAATTATCGTCGTCTTCCGCTAGTAATACTTTCAATTTTTTATCCATGCTATTTACTATTAAAATTATTTGGCAATGAATGGAATACGAATAGAAAATTCAGACCCTTTACCAAGCTGACTGTCTACCGAAATCTTCCATCCATTTAAATCAACAATTGCTTTGACATAACTTAATCCTAAGCCAAAACCTTTCACATTGTGAACGTTACCCGTTGGTACCCTGTACAACTTATCAAAAATTTTGCCAATATGTTCTTTTGAAATTCCAATGCCTTGATCTTTAATTTTTAATACAATTTCTTTCTCTGTAACGCACAAATCAACGGTGATTTTTGGTTCGCCATTACTGTATTTAATTGCATTGTCCAACAAGTTAGAAATCATGTTTGACGTATGCATTTTATCAGCTGTAATCCAAACCGGCATCGGAGGTAAAATTTCGTCTAACTCTCCATGAACTGCCTTCAGTCTAAAACGTGCATGAGCCGCTAATTCAGACACTAATTCAGTAAGATTTATATCCTCTTGTTTGAACGGGACATCGCTTTTTTCGATGGTTGCACTTTGTAAAATTCGTTCTACCAGCACCTCCAATCTTTTGTTTTCTTGTTGTATCATTGTTACGAATGGTGTGGATTTATCCAATGCTTCTCCCATCATGTCTTTGTCTTGCATGGCCTGGCACGCCAACGAAATAGTTGAAATTGGTGTTTTAAACTCATGTGTCATGTTGGAAATAAAATCGTTTTTTAACTCGCTCAACTTATTCTGCGTTAAAATAGTTTTAAATAAATAGGTAAATGCTAAGAAGATAATGACTACTAACAAAACACTCACTGTTAGCATCCCTCCCATTTCCTTGAATAAATAGGTCTTTTTAGATGGGAATTTTAAACATAGTATAAGAGATTCATCCAACACATTGGAAGGAAATAATACCGCTTTTGCAGCTGAAGCAGTATCAATCAATGCGTCGTATCTTGGAGTCGGATAACTAAATTTAATTGCTTTTCCTTCTTCGTTTAATATTGAAAATTTAAAATCATTCGGTAGCTTGTCGGCACGTGTTTCAAAACAAATTATTGAATCCAAAAATTCCACATTGATTCTTTTTTCAGGAGCAACGTAACTATTGTCTCTGAACGCTTGCACCAACATCTCATTGATGATTTTAGATTTTTTAAAAATTTGCTGCATCACACGTTGGTCGAGTTGTTGTGAAACCCTACCTTGAGATTGATTAACGCCCAATTGATTACCTGTATTGTCAAACAATTGTTTTAGTTGTCGAACATCCCTAGCTAATACGCTGTGCTCGGTTCTGAGACAGGTCATCGAATCGTACGCTTCCCCTTTAATTATCAAGTATTTTTGAGGTTTACCTTGCTCCAAAATAGTGGTATCATGAATCATAATACACTCTTTGGCAGTCAATAAATTTTGAAATTCTTTTTTTAATATGTCCTTGTACTCCGGGCTAATGTCTTTCGTTACTACTTGCAAGTACTTGTGTAATTCAGCCGCCTTTTCATGTCGAATCGCAATTCTTTCGGTTAATGTTTTTACCTTGGATTTAAATTCATTGGATTTACGATCGTACAATTGTGAAAGTTGAAAAAACTGGATAACCAATAACGAAATCATCGCTATCGTTGCAATTGCTACTAAAATATCAATTCTGATTTTTTTCATTTCCTTTTACTAGCCACCTTTTACAAACTAAAATTGCTAGATTTTTTTCTTCAATCTTTTTATCAATTTAATTTGTGGTCATTTCGAAGTTAAGTTATAAAACTAAGTAAACAAGCAGATTAACTAAATTTAACAGCAAAAAAACACATAAAATACTCATAATAAACAACTTGTAAAATATTTAAGCGATTTTAATTTAGAGGATTTGATCTGAATCATCAGACCAAACTCGTCCTTAAAATGTTAATTAAATTCTTAAAACATTTTGTTGTTTAAACTTTAAAAATGGCTAAACCAGATACAATTATTGGCGATTGGCTCGCTGAATCGTTATAATTGGAAAGCATTCAACACATTTTTACTATCTTCAACCAAAAAAATTATGGCATTAAATATTGAATTACTCGCAGAAACTTGCAAAACACCAGGTACTTCAGGATTTGAACAAAAAGTTCGAGAATTGGTCATTCGTGAACTTACTGGAGTTGTAGATGAACTATCTACAGATAATTTAGGAAATGTGTACGCCCTAAAAAAAGGTCAAAAAGATAAAAAAGTGATGATAGGTGCCCACATGGATGAGATTGGATTCATGGTAACGCATATTGACGATAAAGGTTTTATCCGTTTCACAACTTTGGGAGGATTTGACCCTAAAACTCTTACCGCTCAACGTGTAATTATTCACGGAAAAAAAGATATTATTGGAGTAATGGCTTCGAAACCAATTCACGTAATGACTCCCGACGAGCGAAATAAAGTAGCCAAACTAACTGATTATTTTATTGATACGGGTTTATCAAAAGAAGAAGTGATGGCATCCATTACCATTGGAGATCCAATTACTCGTGAACGAGAATTTATAGAAATGGGGAATTGTGTCAACTCAAAATCGTTGGACAATCGTTTGGCTGTTTTTATCTTAATTGAAACAATGAAACAATTGCAACACGTTGATGTACCTTATGATATTTATGGGGTTTTTACAGTTCAAGAAGAGGTTGGAATACGAGGAGCAAATGTATCAGCATTAAAAATCAATCCTGATTTTGGATTTGGATTAGATACCACCATTGCGTTTGATTTACCAGGAGCTGCCGAATATGAAATGATCACCAAACTTGGTGAAGGTACTGCTATTAAAATCATGGATGCATCAGCCATTTGCGATTACCGTATGGTTGATTACATGAAAAAAACTGCTGAAAAACATGCCATTAAATGGCAACCAGAAATTTTAACCGCTGGAGGTACCGATACCGCTGGAATTCAACGTATGTCACAAGGGGGGGCTATTGCCGGAGCAGTTTCTATTCCTACTAGGCATCTACACCAAGTTATTGAAATGGCGAATAAAGACGATATTCAAGGGAGTATTGATTTATTGAAGGTTTGTTTAATTGATTTGGATACATACGATTGGGAGTTTAAGTAGAGAGAGTTAATAGGTATTGGGCTAAAGACAGTAGTAAGGGATTATTAGATAGTGTCATTTCTGAATTTATCTAAACATCTAATGATTATTTACTAAAATAAATTCTCTGTTCTTTTGCTTGATCAAAAGAACCAAAAATCAAGGCTGTGGGATAGTTGTTAAAGCGCAGTTTACGATATTTATTGAGGATTTTCGCTTCGAGCGCTTTATTTTGTTACCTTATGAATTCGCTGATTTTGTCGGTGATCTTTAACGAAGCTTCCGACAAAGCTCTAGCTTTAGACTATTTCAAAACTACTCTCTCATCGTTGAATCAAAAATTTAACATCCTCATTTACATTGGTAATTCCGATAATTATCGGATGCGGTATTAAATTTTAAATTCGCCTCGATTTAATAGTCTTGAAACAGTCTAATTTTTCTGAGTTCACTAACAAAAACCAACAATCCCAAGGCCAGTGGTAATTCTGAATTTTGACTTATGATTTATAAATGAATGAGATTAATTTTCGTGATTTTTAAGAGGATTTGAAATGAAATGAAAACTTTAGGATGTTCTTAAAGCGCAAAAAAAATGGGAGATGAATCAACATCTCCCATTTTCTTGTATTTGCTAACTTATAAATTACAACTTTCTAGCTACTTCGTTTTCTTCGAAGGCTTCAACGATGTCACCAATTTTGATGTCATTGAATTTATCGATGTTCAAACCACATTCGTAACCATGTTTTACTTCTTTTTGATCGTCTTTGAAACGTTTCAATGAACCTAATTTACCTGTATGAAGTACAATACCATCACGAATAACTCGGATTTTTGAATTACGTTTAATTGTACCTTGGGTTACGAAACAACCTGCAATCGTACCCACTTTCGTGATGTCAAATGTTTCTCTAATTTCTGCTGAACCTGTTACTACTTCTTCAATTTCTGGAGATAACATTCCTTCCATCGCTGCTTTGATTTCATCGATTGCTTTGTAGATGACAGAATACAAACGGATATCAATTTGTTCTTGATCTGCTAATTTACGAGCTGAAGCAGAAGGTCTTACCTGGAAACCAACTATGATTGCATCTGAAGCAGACGCTAAGTTGATGTCAGCTTCGGTAATTGCACCTACACCTTTATGAACGATTTTCACAGCGATTTGCTCTGTAGATAAGTTTTGTAAGGAATCAGAAAGTGCTTCGATCGAACCATCCACGTCTCCTTTGATGATCAAATTCAACTCCTTGAAGTCTCCAATCGCCAAACGACGACCAATTTCTTCCAATGTAATATGTTTCGTTGTACGAAGTCCTTGTTCTCTGTACAATTGTTCTCTTTTTGTTGCAATTGAACGCGCTTCTTTTTCATCGTCCATTACGTGGAATTTATCCCCCGCATTTGGAGCTCCATTGATTCCTAGGATCGAAACTGGAGTAGCTGGACCAGCAATTTTAACAACCTTGCCACGTTCGTCGTGCATTGCACGCACCTTACCAAAATTTCTACCTACTAAAACAACATCACCTACTTTTAATGTCCCCGCTTCCACAAGAATGTTTGTTACATAACCTTTACCTTTGTCTAACGAAGATTCAATTACTGTACCCACAGCATTTTTAGAAGGATTTGCTTTAAGATTCAAAATCTCAGCTTCAAGCAACACTTTTTCAAGTAATTCATTGATGTTCAATCCTTTTTTCGCGGAAATTTCTTGACATTGGAAAGGTCCACCCCATTCTTCCACTAAAATATTCATCGCAGACAATTGTTCGCGAATTCTGTCTGGATTTGCTCCGTCTTTGTCAATTTTATTAATAGCAAATACCATTGGTACTCCCGCTGCTTGTGCATGAGAAATTGCTTCTTTTGTTTGTGGCATTACATCATCGTCCGCAGCAACTAAGATAATTGCAACGTCAGTAATCTGCGCACCACGTGCACGCATCGCTGTAAAGGCTTCGTGACCAGGAGTATCCAAGAAAGTCATCTTACGGCCATCTCCTAGAACTACTGAATAGGCACCAATGTGCTGCGTGATCCCTCCAGACTCACCTGAAGTTACATTCGCATTTCTAATTTTATCTAATAACGAGGTTTTACCATGATCCACGTGCCCCATTACCGTAATAATTGGTGGCCTAGAAACCATGTCTTCTTCTTTGTCTTCAACAGTAGGAATTGCTTCTTGAACTTCGGCACTAACGAATTCTGTTTCAAAACCAAATTCTTCAGCAATGATTTGAATAGTTTCTGCATCGATACGTTGGTTAATCGAAGCAAAAATACCTAAAGACATACATGCAGAAATAACTTGTGTTGGAGAAACACTCATCATACTCGCTAATTCGGAAACAGTTACGAATTCTGTCAATTTCAAGATTTTTTCTTGTAATTCAGCATCCATCATCTCTTGCTCACGACGTTGAGAAATAGTATCTCTTTTCGCGCGACGATTTTTAGATGCTTTAGATTTACTACCCGTATTTGATAAACGAGCAAGTGTATCTTTAATTTCTTTTTGAATGTCTCTTTCCGTTGGAGCTACCTTCGGAGCCGGAGCACCACCAGGTTTGTTACCAGCGTATTTTTTATTTTTATTTCTATTGTCATCAATCGCAGGCGTACCTGTAGTTGAAGCCGGTTTCGTAGGATCAATTTTCTTGATACGCTTACGTTTTTTACGAGGTTCATCTCCTGGTTTTGAGTGACTCGGTTTGTCTGAAGTTTTAGGCTTTTCAACAGGAAGTTCAATTTTACCTAAAATGGTTGGACCTGAAAGTACCTTACGCTCAAAACGAATGGTTTCGATTTCTTTTGGTGGTTCAACTATTTTTTCTTCTTTTACTTCTACCTTAGGAGCTTCAACAACAGGTGCTATAGGAGTTTCAACAGGTTTTTGTGGCGTAGCCGGTGCCTTATTTAC
>CALPOI020000061.1 GCA_943325145.2 Candidatus Planktophila lacus
TCATTCACGTCTACAACTGGAATTACCTTAACTTCTAACAGTACACTTTTTGAATTAGTTGGACAAGCATTATTTGCTTCGTAAGCAATACATTTGTATCTAGAATTGTTAATTGAAAGGGATGTGTTTTTAAGTATTAACGTATTCGTTGTTGCTCCAGAAATAATCGCATTATCCGATAAATCAGTCCAAACTCCGGCATTTTCTTTTTGCCACTGAAATTTACCATTCGAAGTTCCTGTTGCAATTAACTTAAATACTGCATCCGACCCTTCACAAACAGTAGTATCAGCTGGTTGTTTTGAAATAGTAGGAGGAACACAATTAGTCGCCATACATGTAAGTGTGTCCATTTGAAAACAACCTATCCCTTTAGGTACTACTTTTATTTGAACTTTATCTCCGCCTGTTAAACCTGATTTTGTAAATGTTATCTGATTTTGATTTGTTACCGATGATGTAATTCCAGATTTAGTAATCGACACATCATAACTCGTAGCTCCATTGACTGAATTCCAATTAAAAACGATACTGTTCGTTGTTGAAGTACCACAATTTATCGTTGGTTTCTCTAATGGTTTTACTTTCAACAAAGTATCTGAATAACATCCGTATTTATCCGTGTAATGAATCGAATCAATCCCTTCTTTTAGTGCAATTAATTTACCATTTGAAGTAATTGTTGCAATAGTGAGATCGCGTGAAATCCATGGTGAATTTAGTGCCGGTGGCGTATCTGAAGTTAAAATAGTACTATCCCCTTTGCATAAACTTAATACCCCAGAAATAATTGGCTTTGGAAGAATTACGACTTTAACAGGCTCAATAATTTTACAGGTTGCACTTTGTTCTGCCTTAATATAATAGGTTCCTGACTTACTAATCTTAGAAGCATCTGGAATTAATGTTGTTTGATCACTTTGTAAAAATGAATACGTCAAATTGGGTGTTGAACCTACAATAATTGCGGGGTTAAATAAATCAACAACTCCAGGAGAACAAATAGAATCAGGAGGTGTGATTTTAAGTGTAGGGCCATTCGTCACTTCATAGATAGTATCCAACGTAGATTTACATACTGCTGTACCATACATCTCTACATCACAAAACACTTTGAATTTTCCTGCAGCAGTAGTTTTAACGATTAAACTATCCGTATCATTAGTATGAACAATTGTACCACTTTCGATTCTCCATGAATAACTTTTAGCCCCTTTTGGTGCATAAAAACGTGCAATATCACCCAAACACACTTTGTCAGGCGTTATTATTTGAAAAGGAGCACACGAACAGTCTAAATAAACGTATCCAAAGTGTGCTGATTGTGAACAAGAACCAGTAGTAAAACGTACATGCACATTTTTGCCAATATAGTTAGAAAGATCTATACTAACTTTAGTCCAAGGTTTGTAAATTACATCAGTAGCTGCTGGCGATTTTAAAAAACCAACTGCATCTCCTACTCCTGACTTTGGTGCTGCCACCAAGTACTCGCCACAATTAATGGGAGTTCCCTCATCATCAAATAAATCCACTTTAAAGAAAGGTTGTTGATTTGAAGGATGCCCACCACTTTGTAATACAACAGCATAATTGTACACAAAATTTGAATTTTCTTTTGTTACTGTAAAATATTGTTCAATACTTTGCCCCTTGTTTCCTGTAATTGGCTCCCCTAATCGTAATGATACACCGCCTTGAAAAACTTTAGGAAAACCTCCATATTGGTCAATCCCTCCTGTTTCTGTTTGAAATCTACTTAGAGGCACCAATGAATTAAAAATTTTAGGTGCATAATTTGGTGACGGTGCATCAGATGCACCTACAACAACTGCTCCTGTAGTACCAAACCAACTTGCTAATCCACCTTCAAAATCCAAATTAGAGCAACCATTTACTAATGTTGCTTCTGCAGGTTTTGTTACGCACAGACCAAAAGTACCATTGTTATCATTTCCCTTTTCCCAAATTCTTACCCAAACTGTATCACCAGCAATCAAATCAGAAGCTGTAATCTTAGACATATTTCCTGTGGTTGCAGAATTATCGTCACAACTAATAAGAGATAAATCACTACATTTACCAGAATAGATTGCCATATCTGCATCAGACATTCCTTCTTGATCTGTATCAAAAGTTAATTGTCCACTAAAAGGTACAACGACTTTAAACCAAACATCACCCCCTTTGTAATCTCCACAACCAGGTGGTTGTATCGCGGGTGAACTCGTTGCTCCTTGATTGGTATACGAACTGTAAGCACAATTTACTGAAGGATAAATCAACTTTGCCTTACATGGCTCGTCATTTTCAGGTGGACCAGGTATCGTTGTAACACAAGTTGTAAATGTTAATTGAGAAGTTGGTGGAAATACACTTTTTGTATCATAGACTCTATAATAATAGTCTTGTGTTGTCGATAATCCTGTTAACGTAATCGAACCTGTTCCATCCAGTGGAAAACGAACATCATTAAAAGAATTACTTGCAGATCCATCGTATTTAAACTCATTCGAAGTAGCTGAAGGGCATCCTGTATATAACTGAACTACTGGGTCATAACCGCTTGAAGAAGTAACATAAAGAACATGTGTTGAAGATGTCGGTCTAAATTTAAACCACACATCATCATTCGCATTTCCTGTTGGCGCTGATAACGATTGAGTTGCATAAGTTCCATCTCCCGTTTGTTCAGAACAAGCACTTCCAACAGTTACAGTTTTCGCATTGGCACAATCATCGTTTGTTGCAGGATTAACAACACATGTTGTGAATTTCATTTCTGAATTATTTGTTGTAGCAGCGTCATATACTCTATAATAATAGGTTTGCCCTAAAGTAAAACCAGAATATTCAGCAGTTCCAAAATTACCTTTTGGATAATTGCCATCATTACAAACTGGACCAGCCATTGGTGTTCCACAAGCAGAAAACACTTGTACAATCGGGTCGTAGGAACCTAGAGCGGTCACATTTATATATTGTTTACTATTTCCTGCAACAAAAGAGAACCAAACATCATCATTGTTTTTTGTAGTACTACCGCACGCTGCTACATTACTATTTGTAGCATAAGTACCTAACCCTTCCACTGGAGTACATGTTTGTCCAACAGTCACAGGCAATGCATTTGCTCCGCACTCGTCATTTTTTACCGGTTCAACTACACAAGTTTTGAATGTCATGGTGTCTTGTGGCGTAGTGTTTTCATCATATACTCTGTAATAATAAGTTACACCCGGCTGCAAACCACTTACTGAAGTAGTTCCAAATTTACCTTCATTTAAGAGTGAACAAACTGCAGGGGTATATGCTGTCGCACACGCTGAAAAAACTTGTACAACAGGTTGGTATTTCGAATCATCAGGAGTCACACTAATAAAATGTGTTGACTTAGTTGCTTTAAATTTATACCAGACATCGTCCTTTGCATCACCAGTACATCCTGCTAATGATAAAGTAGCATAGGTCCCATCACCAGAAATAGGATTACATGTAGCACCAACAGTGACCTCAAGCGCGCCTGCACAATCGTCATTCACAACTGGAGTCACTACACATGTAGTAAAAGTCATAGTGTCTTGATTCGTACTTGTCTTATCGTAGACTCTGTAATAATAATTTGAGTTTTTAGTCAATCCAGTAATCAATGCAGATCCAAATTTCCCTATTGGATAACTATTATCATTACAGGAAGTTGCATTTAATGGTGTTCCACAAGCAGAAAAAATTTGAACCACAGGATCGTATTTCGAATCGTCAGGTGTAACAGAAATGTATTGACTCGTTTCTTGAGCTGTAAATTTGTACCAAACATCGTCGTTCGCAGTTCCAGAACACCCTGCTATTGACTCTGTAGCATAGCTTCCGTTTCCAATTAATTCTGTACAATTTGGACCTGGATAGACCGTCTTCGCATTTGCACAATCATCATTTTCAGGCAATGCTGTCACACACGTTGAAAAGCCCATAGTCGAAGGGTTTGAAGCAGCCACATCGTATACTCTGTAATAGTAAGTTGTACCCACTGTTAAACCAGAAACCTTCATGGATCCAGGTTTACCGACAGGATATTCAGCATCTTTACAAAACACATTCGGTGCAGGTAATGGAGTTGCACAATCTTTGAATACTTGAACTATTGGATCGTATTTTAAAGAAGGAGTAACTGAAATGAACTGTGTTGTTTGAGTCGCTGTAAACTTATACCAAACATCGTCATTTGCATTTCCAGTACAAGCAATAAGTGATTGGGTCGCATAAGTACCGTCTCCCCCAACTGAGCTGCAAGTTGCCCCAACACTAACTTTTTTTGCATTTTCACAGCGATCATTATCCACCACATTTACTACACAAGTAGTAAATGCCATACTTGCTGGATTTGATGATGCGGCATCAAAAATTCGATAATAATAATATTTTCCCTTTTCTAAACCATTCACTACTTTTGAACCAACAGCACTTACAGGAAAAGCACCATCATCACATAGAATTGAAGTCGTACAATCTTCTTTAAAAACCTCAACAACAGGATTATAACCTTCAGTTGCATTTACCGTAATGAAATGCAAAGTTGTATCTGCTTTGAACTTATACCATACATCATCATTGTTTGTATTAAGTGATGTACAAGTAGGTTTTAATGGAGATTGAGATGCAAAAGAACCATCGCCAAACTCCGATGTACACGTTGGACCAACCATAACTTCTTTTGCTCCCAAACAATCATCATTTGTAGGTGGTGTATTCACAGAAACTTCGAAATTTGGAGTAGTAGTTATCTCGGTACCTTGATTGTAGACTCTTAAATAATAGGTTTGTCCAATAGTTAATCCAGAATAATCAAACGTTATTGTCCCACCGGCAGTAGAAGAAACCAAACATTTCAAGGAAGAAAAAGTGGGGCAAGAACCTGATAATAATTCCATGCATGGCTTAAATCCACCATCAGTGCCTGTTAACCTAAAAAAGTGTTTTTGATTCGTTGCTTTAAAACTGAACCATACATCTTCATTCGCATGAGATGCCGTTCCACATGTGGCACCGATAGAAGGAGTCGATAATGACGCCCCTGAAACAACTCCTTGAGTAGGCAACGCTAATACTCCAGGATCACCCGGAATTAAATTATAAGCTCCGGCACAATTATCGTTCAAAATACCATTTTCAACACAAGTTGTAAACGTTGTTGCAGTTGGTATCGTTCCGGAGGTTGTGTGATAAATTCTGTAATAATACTCTTTACCTACGACCAAATTACTAAATGTGTATTTCGCTGAAGCTGTACTTGGTGCTGTTGTAGTACCCAATGAAACCAAACCTGTACATGGTGATGTAGAAGAAAATAATTGTAAAATCGGACGGAAATCTCCTTGACCAGAAACTGTAATATAATGAATATCAGTTGCAGCAGTAAACTTGTACCATATATCCGAATATGTTGAAGTATATCCTGTAACTGTAGATTTTGTTGCTCCTAAAAGATTTCCATTGACAGGATTACAACCAACATTTGGAACTGCTGATAGCGCACCAGAACACTCATCATTGACTGGTGCAGGGTCGGTAATACAAATGTTAAATATATTTGAAGTTGGGGTTGATGCACTACTATGGTAAACTAAAATGTAATAATCGGTATACTTTTTTAGTCCAGTTGCGGTATATTCTTCTAATGCTCCTGCGCCACTTACGTTTGTACAAACAATTCGATTCAAAGCCCCACAAGCACCTTCGTAAAATTCCATTGTAAGATCCAATGTTGAAGTAGTCGTTGAAGATTGTGATTTTATCACATAACTTGTTTTACCTCCCGTATTAAAAGTCAACCAATAGAATTTTCCATTATTAGGATTACACGGTGAATTGGATGGAGTTATTGTTCCTGAAATCGTTTTATTCGTTGTCAATGAACACGTTGCTCCAGGTGTAATTGATTCAGCAGTTGAGCAGGCATCACCCGTAGCTGCCAATGTAACCAATGAGACAATGAAAAAAATGAAAGTTATTATTGACTTCAACCAATTATACCTCATAACTTACAATTATTTAAAAACTTATTTAATCGAAAAAAGGAATGATGACATTCCTTGTAATATATAGACTTATAAAATCACTCTAAGTTGCCTTAATTTGATTCAGTCAACTTAAATTCAGATGTTTTATGAAAAACTAAATCTGGATAATCTTTTTCAGCCATTTGAAGTAAAAAAGGAGTTTCTGCCAAGAAAACGTAATTATCATCTTTGTCTTTTGCGATGTTTCCTGATTTTGTATTGATAAAACGTTTCAGTTCATCTTGATTTTCAGTAGTAATCCAACAGGCTTTCACATAATTGCGTGGTGTAAATCGACAAGCTGCACCGTATTCATTGAGTAAACGGTGAGCTATCACCTCAAACTGAAGTTGTCCAACAGTACCAATGATTTTTCTATTTCCAGGTTGTTGTACAAATAACTGTGCTACCCCTTCGTCGGTTAACTGACTGATTCCTTTTTCCAACTGCTTGGATTTAAGAGGATCCAAATTCTCCAATTCTTGAAACAATTCAGGAGAAAAACTTGGAATTCCTTTAAACATGAATTTTTCACCCTCATTCAATGTATCACCGATTTTAAAATTTCCGGTATCGTACAAACCAATTACATCTCCTGGAAAAGCTTCATCAATCACACTTTTGTCTTGCGCCATGAAAGATGTTGGGTTCGGAAATTTAAATTTCTTACCTAAACGAACATGGTTGTAAAACGTATTTCGCTCAAATTTCCCTGAAACAATTCGCAAGAAAGCAATTCTATCACGATGTTTTGGATCTAAATTGGCATGAATTTTAAATACGAAACCAGAAAATTTCTCTTCCTCAGGTTCAATCGTGCGCAAATCAGTTTCTCTGGAACGAGGTGTTGGTGAGATTTCTATAAATGCATCTAACAATTCTTTTACACCAAAGTTATTCACAGCAGAACCAAAAAATACTGGCGCGTATTCACCTGATAAATAAGTAGCTCTATCAAACGGGTTGTAAACGCCCGCAATCATATCTAACTCTTCTCTCAATTCATTCGCAGGTGCTTCACCCACTAATTCATCAATTTCGGAGCTGTTAATATCAGAAATAGAAACTATATCTTTTGAAATCTTTGTTTTATTCGCTTGGAATAAATTTACATTTTTTTCGTAGATACTATACACCCCTTTAAAGCGATCTCCCATGCCAATCGGCCATGCCAATGGACAAACTTTGATATTCAATTTTTGTTCAATTTCATCCAATAACGTAAAAGGGTCTTGTCCTTCGCGGTCCATTTTATTGATGAAAATTATGACTGGTGTATTTCTCATGCGACATACTTCCATCAATTTTTCAGTTTGTTGCTCCACTCCATTCGCACAGTCAATTACTAAAATGACACTGTCTACAGCAGTAAGGGTTCGATAAGTATCTTCAGCAAAGTCTTTATGTCCGGGGGTATCCAAAATATTCACTTGTTTCCCTCGGTATTCAAACGCCATTACAGATGTTGCCACAGAAATCCCTCTCTGTTTTTCGATTTCCATAAAATCTGAAGTAGCCGTCTTTTTTATTTTATTGTTTTTTACCGCACCAGCAGTTTGAATTGCTCCTCCAAACAATAATAATTTTTCTGTTAATGTTGTTTTACCGGCATCTGGATGGGAAATGATACCAAATGTTCTTCTTTTTTCAATGGACTCTGTATACTTCATTCAATGTTATTTTATGTAATTCTATCAACAGACTAAAAGACAACTCTTTACAAAAGAATTGTTTTTCATGCTAATGCATTCAAATTTAAGAAAAATAAACGAGAAAAATAATACTAAATTCAGCTCTAAAAAACTAGAAACGAAATATATAGAAACAAAAAAAGTCACTAATAAATTAGTGACTTAAGGGAGGAAGATGGGTCTCGAACCCACGACCTTCGGTACCACAAACCGACGCTCTAACCTACTGAGCTACATCCTCCGTGTTTTGTGTGTGCAAATATAAATATATTTTTATTCAAAACAAACTATTCGAAAAATTTTTATTTGATATTCAACTTCAACAACTCTTGGTTTTCAATAGACGCTACTAAAGTATCACCAATTTCAACCTTGCCAACACCTGCTGGAGTTCCAGTAAAAATAAGATCTCCTATCTTAAGTGTAATAAATTGAGAAACATAAGCAATAATTTTATCAATCGAAAAAATCATCTGTTTGGAGTTCCCTTGTTGAACAATCACACCATTTTTCTTCAATTCAAATTGGATTTTTGAAAGGTCTAACTCCGATTTATGAATGAATTTTTCACTTATTGGCGCTGAATTATCAAACGCTTTTGCAATTTCCCATGGTTGAGATTTTTGCTTGCATTCTTCTTGCAAATCTCGCGCTGTGAAATCTATTCCAATTCCAATTTCTTCGTAATACGTGTTTGCAAATTTTTCTGAGATATTTTTTCCTACTTTGCATATTCTAACAACCAATTCACACTCATAATGCAAATCTTTGGTGAAATCAGGAATGTAAAAAGGTGTTCTTTTGGGTAATAAAGCAGTATCTGGCTTCATGAAAAACAACGGTTTATCAGGAATTGCATTCTTTAATTCATTGATATGGTCCTGGTAATTTCTTCCAATACAAATTATTTTCATCTTATTCTACCAATATATAAATCCTTAAAATTCGGTTATTTTTGAAATTTTGATTTCAACGCGTTTAACTTATCATCCATTGATAATTCAGGTTGATTGACAGTTTTTGCTTTTTTCTCTCCCTCTTTTAACTTCTCCATTTCCTCCTTTAACTTTTTCTTAGTGTATAACGGAAAATCTGTTGCTGGTGAAATGAACCAACTGTAATAACCTGGCTCCACTACATGTACCTCTTGAATGGTTTTCCCTCTGTGTTTACCGAAATTATATACACATTCATTTTTTTCATTTAACCCCAATCTACCCGCAAAATCTACCAAATTAAAATTTCCAGCTTTTGAAAAATCAGCTAAAAAACCGATATCTTTTTTCAGATCTGAATATTTATCTAATTGAGATTTTAACACTTCCCATGTTGCATCGACATCACTCATTGCTTCGTGGGCATTTACCAATTCTTTTTGACAGTAAAATTGATAAGCCGCTACCAACGTTCGCTGCTCCATTTTATGAAAGATGTTTTGCACATCCACAAATTTTTTCGTCGCTAAGTCAATATCGTGACCTACTCTCAAAAATTCTTCCGCTAACAATGGAATATCAAATTTATTCGAATTATACCCTGCCAAATCAGCATCACCGATAAAAGCAACAATTCTATCTGCTAAATCCTCAAATGTTGGCGCATCTTTCACTTTTTCATTCGTAATTCCATGGATCTTTATCACTTCCTCAGGGATTTCCATCAATGGATTTACCAAAGATTTGAAACGTTCTTCTGTCCCATCAGGAGAGACCTTCAAAATCGCAATCTCTACAATTCTGTCTTTAGAAATAACCAATCCTGTTGCTTCTAAATCAAAAATTGCCAATGGTTTTTCAAGTTGTAACTGCATACGTCTATTTTATGTACAAAAAAAGGATGCAAGAACATCTTTATCAAAAAACTAAGTAATTAAAAACTTTAGCTCGATAGTGATGTTGCTACATCCTTTAAAATTAGGTAAGCTTTCGCTGATTATATTTCTCTATTTATATCAAATTGTTCCAAGTAATCTGCAACTCTTCTCACAAACATACCACCTAACTGGCCATCCACTACTCTATGGTCATACGAGTGCGACAAGAACATTTTATGTCTGATTCCAATAAAATCACCATCAGGTGTTTCAATTACTGCAGGCATTTTACGAACCGCTCCAAGGGCTAAAATTGCTACTTGAGGTTGGTTAATGATCGGAGTTCCCATCACATTTCCGAAATTTCCAACATTGGAAATAGTATACGTACCACCTTGGATGTCTTCTGGTTTCAATTTATTTTCACGTGCAGCATTTGCTAATTGGTTTACTGCTTTTGTCAAACCATTCAAATTTAAACGGTCTGCATTTTTGATCACCGGAACAATTAAATTTCCAGTTGGTAATGCCGCAGCCATTCCAATATTGATGTCTTTCTTTTTGATAATTTGAGTTCCACTCACAGAAATATTGATCATAGGGAAATCTTTGATTGCTTTTGCTACCGCCTCGATAAATATCGGTGTAAAAGTTATGTTTTCCCCCTCTCTCTTCTTATAACCGTCTTTCACTTTATTTCTCCAATTCACAATGTTTGTCACATCTGCTTCCACGAAAGAAGTAACGTGAGGAGAAACTGATTTAGACATTATCATATGGTCTGCAATCAATTTTCTCATGCGATCCATCTCGATGATTTCATCACCTGGATTTGGAATTACAATGGATTCTTTTATTGCAGGTTTAGTCGGAGCTGCTTGTGGAGCAGGAACTTCTTTCACCACTGGTTGAGCCATAGTAGTAGTTGCAACAGCCTTTGGTAACTCCGTACCTCTATTTTCTACAAAAGAAAGTATGTCTCTTTTTGTAACTCGTCCTTCTTGACCAGTACCTTGAATGGTATCTAATTCTGAATCGTGTATCCCTTCTTTTTGAGCAATACTTCTTACCAATGGCGAATAAAACTTAGCACTTGAACTCGCTGAAGTACTCGTTGTTACTTCAGTATGATTGGATTCAATTGGACTGATAATCTCAGCAACAGAAGGTATTGCGTCTTTTACCTCTTCTACAAAAACACCACCATCCGTAGAAATAATTGCAATTACATCACCTACTTGAGCAACTTCATCTTTTTCAAAGAAACGTTTCA
>CALPOI020000062.1 GCA_943325145.2 Candidatus Planktophila lacus
AGTGCCTTTCAAAGTATCATCAACCCATTTAGCTGTAATTGTACCACGAAAATAAACTGCTGCAATTATTTCTTTATTAATTTTCTCAAAGTATATGGTTCCCTTGTCTTTATTAATTGAATATTCTTTATTGAACTGTATCATAATTAATTTATTACTTATCTCCAAACAACTTACTTGCCTCATTCAATGTGTAAGTATTGCTTACCAATGAAGAATTATCTCCTGTAGCAACTTGCACTTTAATCCCAACATTTTTCATACGTTCTTCAAAATTCCCTGCTTGGATACTTCCAATGCAAGAAACATCTTCCACTTTTTTATCACTGATTGATGCCAATGTATCTTTTGGATCCGCAAAATTACTCCCTTTGTACACTCTTAATGTTAATCCAAATTCTTCTTTAAATTGTCTTTGTAGACTTGCTACTTCCATTCTTCCTGAAATATTAAACTCTGCCATGATTGTTAAAATTATAAATTAATACCTACTCGTTAGCTTTTAGGTAACCGCTATTTTTTTGTTGCAATAAAATACAAACCTACTGCTATTGCAATAAGCAATAAGATCATCCACCATTGGAGTTTACTCTCTCCTGATTTCTTTTCAAGTAGATTTTTTAATTCATTATTAATTAATTCCAAATTATAATGTCCTTTATTAAACGCTTCTTTTCTTTCAACCTGAACAACTCTTACTCCATACTGAGAAACATGATTGATTAAATTTTGAATGTCATTTTCACCAATTTCAGTGTCTTTTGACTCCCATGATCTAGAAACAATAAATTCAATTCCATCTGCAGATTTAAATACTTCTCCTGCATCGGTAAAATGAGATGCATTAATGTCTAATCCCTGCTCCTCACATTCTTTTCGAATACTTAAAGGCTGAATAACACCATAATTACGATCGCTGTAAGGTTTGAATAAACTCTTGTAATTTACAGGAGCTGAAGGATTCAATGTGTCAGGTAACATTTCTTTTAATTCTTCAAAAGTTGCTTTTGGGTATAAATTGATCATTGCATCAACTATTCCAAGCGCTGTTCGGTTCATTGCTTTTCCAGTAACCTCAAAAACACCATTTTTTAAAGAATTACGATCTTTATCTGATAACTTATTAATTAATTTAAGAGACATTTTGATTGAATTTTACGCTATAAAAATAATAAAAAAATGAATTTTTACTAAAGTAATTAAAAATAAATCATAACATTAATAGTGTTATTGAACTGCGTGTACATTATTGATAAACAAGCTGATCATCTTTGAATTCTAAAGTCGTGATAAAATCAGAATAACTTACATTAACAAATGAGGGGGCATAAAACATCTGCGCAAGTTAATTTTGCATTTTATCAGCGTAAAATTCATTCATTTGAATTTTTATTGCTGGCGAAAATTTTTCTAAATTATTGGAACATAAATTAAACGTAATTGTATCGCCATCCTTCTTCGTAATAAATAATTTACTTTCGGTGATTGAACGACTTCCCTTAGAAGATTCTTTGTAAGTGAGGTCTAATTTTTCAATTGTGTTTGTGTCTATTTTAATTTCCAAAAAATGATTAGTAAAATTCAGAAATCAATTTTTAAAAATTTATAGATTTATTTATTTTTAAACTTTTTTACATACAACGACCTAAGCACAATAAATCCTATTATTAAAAGAATTCCATACAAAAATTCTTTATTTCGATTCTTTAATTCTTCAGAAAAGGTTTCATCAATATTTTTTGAAGTACTTGTAATAAAAGAAGTGATTGCATAGTCGTATTTAGTTCCAAAGAGGAAAAAATCTTTCCAAGTATGTGCTTGATATTTAAACATATAAACCACATATGATTTGCCTAATTGGATTTTTTTTGGAAGATTTCTACAATATTCTTCTTTTAAATATAAATTCCCAAAATCAGGATTATCTGACTGTAACTCTCTATCATAATTATTCCAAAACCAAAAACCATAATCACCTTTCTTATATGATATAAATTTAATTTTATATAAATCTTCAACTTCTTCTATTGTAGACCATTGATTCACAACAATGATTGCAATGAGATAAACGGCTAGTGTAACGAAAAACACTTTTTTTATTTTTTTCATAAATTATAATTATAACATTAAAACTCAAAAGTAATTTTTTCTCTTAAAAGCAGGTAGCATTATATAAAAAATTAATTACAGTTGAAAAACTCAGATTGAATTCAAAATAAAAGTATAAATTTGGAAAAAAAATACAATTAAATAATTTAAAATTATCAAAATGATAAAATCATTTTTAATCTATTGCAGTGTTTTAATTACTTCACTTTCCCTAATATATTGCGGAAATAAGGCTGATGGTGAAGGTTCAAAAGTGAGCTCAGAAAAAGCATTATTGGCGCATAAAAATGAAATTGAAAAACAAAAAGAAGATTCAATAAACAAACTATTAAACGAAATTAGGGTAAGAATATTTAATCATGATGAGTTGATTATAGATATGGAAGGTTGGTGTATCATGGCAGATAATTCTGCACAAATTAAAGAAGTTAAAAACATCGGAAAGAATGAAACATTTTCATGTAATAAAGGTGAATACATTCAAAAGTTAATTATTGAAGGAAAATTTAATGGAATAGATATTCGCTTCTTAGATGCAAAAGATAGAATAATAAAGGAGTTTAAAAAATTTAACCTCAATAAAAAAATCATTTATAGCGGAATAAATAAACAACCTTTTAATACGGAAATTAAAAATCTCAAAGATAAATATTACCAAAATTGGTTTGACAAAACCAACCAAATTCAACTACTTTATAATGATAGTGTTTTCTATTCTTTGAAATGGAAAAATAATAATCAAACTCCAAGTAACTTACCAAACGAAGAATCATACTCTGACTTCAATGAACAAGAGTATACAGCATATTAAATTACCTGACAACTGACTTTTTTAAACGGAAAAAATCTTAGATAAATTATGCTTTGTACTTTCGTACAGTGAAATTTAGTCGGTTATTTCTTTTCCTATGTTTTCAGCTCATTTGTGCGAAGTCATCGCTTTATGCACAATGGACCAATTTGCGTCGGATCAAGTTAGGTCCTGAAGTGCAAACACGTACCTTAGATTCACTGACCATTTATCCGAATTCGTTTAGAGCTTCTTCTGGAGGTAAACTATTAACATCGGAAGATTACCAACTTAACTACGTAAGCAATAAATTTGAATTACTTCATTCATTTTCAGACTCAATCATTCTTGAATTTCGGGTGTTGCCTTTTAACCTTGGAGTAGGAAAAGCAGGAAAAGACACTTCCATAATTTACAGAAGTTACAAAGGTGATTTTGATAAATTCAAATTAGGTGCCGATGAAAATTACACCACGCTTTTTCAAAAAAGTGGGTTGGAAAAGAAAGGAAGTATTTCTCGTGGTATTTCTTTTGGTAATGCACAAAATTTAGCGGTAAACTCTTCTTTAAATTTGGAATTATCAGGAGAAATCGGTGAAAACTTGAAAATCATGGCTTCGGTGACGGATAAAAACATACCACTACAACCGGAAGGGACTACCAACAAACTGCAAGAATTTGATCAAATCTACATCCAACTCTACAACGATCAAATGAAATTGATTGCGGGAGACTTTTGGGCAAACAAACCGAAAGGTTACTTTATTACCTATCAAAAACGTGGTCAAGGTTTGATGTTTGAAAAAGATTGGAATATAAAAAAAGATTGGAAATTGAAAACAGCTTCAGGTGTAGGTCTCTCTCGAGGTAAATACATGCGCCAAGTCATTCAAGGAATTGAAGGAAACCAAGGTCCTTACCGACTCATAGGGAATGAAAATGAACGATTTATTTTTGTGCTATCAGGAACAGAAAAGGTCTATTTAGACGGTGTGCTTATGCAACGCGGACAAGATTTTGACTATGTTATAAACTACAATACCGCGGAAGTGACCTTTACCACGCGACGAACAATTACCAAAGACCTTCGAATTGTGGTTGAATTTCAATACAGTGACCAAAATTACGCCCGTTTACTAGCGGTACAAAACATCGAGTTATCGACACCCAAAAGTCAATTGTGGTTCAATCTCTACCGCGAACAAGACGCCAAAAATCAACCGCTACAACAAACTTTAACACGAGAACAAATAAATAAATTAAGCTCGGTAGGTGATTCTTTAACACTTGCTTACACTCCAAGTGTTGACTCAATCGGATTCATTGAAACTCAAAATTTATACGCGAAAATTGATACCCTACAATATACTGGCATAATGGTGCATTCCGTTCAACCGAACAAAGCCATCTATCAAGTGAATTTTTCATTCGTTGGCGCCAATAAAGGAAATTACCGCCTGAAAAACTACAATGCATTAGGGAAAGTCTACGAATGGGTGGCACCTATTAACAACGAACCTCAAGGAGATTATGAACCCCTAAGAATCCTAATTTCTCCAAAGTTAAAACAGGTAATGAGCATCGGTGGAAACTTAATTGTAAATGAACATACACAAGTTGAAACAGAACTCGCTCATTCCTTGAATGATATCAATACATTTTCAACAAAAGATGCTGCGAACGACTTAGGGTGGAGTTCTAAAACAACTCTCAAACAATTCTATAAATTAGGAAAGCAAGAAAACACACCTTGGGCATTGAAAAATGAAATAGGGGTCGAGTATTTATCCGAATACTTTACTCCAGTTGAAGTTTACCGAAGCATGGAATTTGATAGGGATTGGAACACCAGAGATAAAAAATATACTGGTAACCAAGTGAATACCAACTTCACGACATCTGTTCAGAATGAAAAAAATGGTACAATTCAAGGAACGCTTTCTCATTTCAAAATTGGTTCAGATTACCTTGGCTATAAAATTGGTTCAATAGGCAATTGGAACTACCGCCAAACAAAATTGGATTATTCTGTTAGTCAACTAAATAGCGAACATCCTCAATTAACAAATTCATTCCTAAGACACAAAGTGATTCTTTCTCAAGGCATCAAGAAAATACGCGTTGGTTTCCAAGACGAACACGAACGGAATTTGTACCAACAAAACAAGCAACTTCAAAAAACGAGTTATTCCTTTTACGATTACCAAGGGTTCCTAACCAACAACGATTCTTCTGCTTACACGTATAAAATTTTCTACCGTGAACGATTGGATCGTCGTTCAGACAGTAGTGCACTCACGGAAGTGGCAAAAGCAAAACAAACAGGACTCGAATACAGCATATTGACAAAATCCAATCAACGATTTAATTTTTTAGTCAACTACCGACAATTGGAAATTTACAATCGAAACCTCATCCAACAAACACCAGAAAATTCCTTGCTCGGTAGAATTGATTATGATTTGAATTTATTGAAAGGGGCGGTTACTTGGAACTCTTTTTACGAACTTGGTAGTGGATTGGAATTAAAAAAAGAATTTATCTACATCAAAGTAAACGATGGGCAAGGTATTTACACATGGATTGATTATAACAAAGACGGCATCAAAGATTTAAACGAATTTGAAATTGCAAAATACAGTGATCAAGCCAGTTACATTCGTGTTTTTACACCAAGTTCGAGTTACGTAAAAACTTTTTCCAACGAACTCAACCAAGGAGTTTTCATAAAATTAGAAAAATTATGGAATGGTTCAAGCAATAAATTATTGGCTGGACTGGCACGATTTTCGAATCAAACAAGAATGAGAATTCAACGCAAAACAAATCGTTTTGAGAAAGATAATTTCTACAACCCTTTTGATAAAACACTTCAAGACACCAACTTAATTAGCACAGGATACAACTTAAGAAACACATTGTTTTTCAATCGATTGGGATCTATATTTGGCGCAGATTATACCTTTCAAGAAAACACCAATAAATCACTGCTTGCAACTGGTTTTGATGCACGCGGAGAACAACTCCATGAAGTAACAATCCGCGTAAATTTTCTTCGTTATTATTATTTTGAAAATGTACTACAACAAGGAAGTAAATCAGCACAAGCAGACTATACCATTGGTAGAAATTATTCCTTGAATTATGCGTTCGTCAAACCGACTTTCAGCTTTCAACCATCTACCAATTTTAGATGGTCCATCGAAGGCAGATACGGCGAGAAAACTACAACATCTGATGAATATGCAAAGATCATCGAGATCACTTCTCGTGTTAAGTACAACGAACTTGAACGTGGAAGTCTGCAACTATCTCTATCAGCACTCTCCATTCAATTTCAAGGAATTGAAAACTCAGCAGTTGGATTCGAGTTACTAGAAGCGCTAAAACCAGGACAGAATTATACGTGGAACCTCAACTATCAAAGAAATCTATCAAAAAAACTGCAACTATCTATCAATTATTCCGGTAGAAAATCCGTTGAAAACAAAGCCATTCATACTGGTGGTATGGAACTAAGGGCATTCTTTTAACAGAAAGCTGTATTTTTGAAAAATGAAAGTTTTACTTAAACAATTGTTTAATGATTGATTCATTCTAATTTTAATTCAACTATGAAAATACTTGTTGTGCGATTTAGTTCCATTGGAGACATTGTGTTGACTTCACCTGTCGTTCGATGTATCAAAAATCAATTGCCGACAAGTGAAATTCATTACCTCACTAAGAAATCGTTTTTATCGGTCATTGAAGCCAACCCATACATTGATAAAATTCATACCATCGATCGTTCCATTAAAGAAATCACAGCCATTTTAAAAAATGAAAATTACGATTTCATCGTAGATTTACACAACAATATTCGAACAAAAAGTTTAACTTTTCAATTAAAAAAACCCTTCGCTCGTTTTCCAAAATTGCATTTACTTAAATGGGTCTACGTGCAATTTAAAATCGATCAACTTCCTGCGATTCATATTGTAGATCGCTATTTCAAAGCAGTCGAAAAATTAGGTGTTTCGAACGATCAAAAACCCTGTGATTTTTTCCTTTTACCAGAAGATAAAATTGATCCATTGGCTCATTTTGGCTTGAAAGAAAAATCGTATGTCGCATTTGCAATAGGCGCACAATTTGCCACCAAAAGACTCCCTATTCACAAAATAATCGAAATTTGTGAAGGCATAGATGAGCCGATAATTTTATTGGGAGGAAAAGATGATATTGATATTTCCGCAAAAATAAAACAAAAATTACCAAATAAGATTATAAATGCATGTGGATTGCTTCGTATCGGTCAGTCGGCTAGTGTGGTTCAAAATGCAAAAGCGGTCATCACCCACGACACCGGTTTGATGCACATTGCATCCGCTTTTCAAGTGCCAATTATCAGTATTTGGGGGAACACAACTCCCTCATTGGGAATGTCACCTTACAACCCTCAACAAACGACAAAAGTATCTATCCATCAAGTAGCACAGCTCTCTTGTAGACCGTGTTCAAAAATCGGTTTCCAATCCTGTCCAAAGAAACATTTTCACTGTATGGAACTTCAAAATGTGAATGAAATTATTGCACAAACCAATTCCTTTATTGGTCAAAATCCAAGTTGAGTACATTCTTCGCTTTCAATATAACCCAAGCGATAAAAAAGATCTCCAAGCATTTGATAAGGCGTCCGAGAAGAAGTCAATTTATCATCCAGTATTTCGGTATGTTGAACAAAAAAACAGGTCTGCTTTTTGAAGGTGAACCAACCCATCAACCACGTTTGATCATTTGCAGAAGTTTCAAAAAAATGAAGTTCTTTTTCTCCGAATTTTTTCAATTGGAAAATTTTCTTCACTTCAATCATCGATTGATATGAAAATGGAAGATTGAAAAAATACAAACTTTTCAACGTTGAAAGTTGACTTTCTAATGAAATTTTTAAACAATTGTTTAAATATGGAAATCCTTTGAATGTCTCCTTTTCAAATAGACCAAAATTTATTTTTGAGAGCCAAGTGGTGAGCTTATCTTTTCCAATCAATTCCATTAACTGAATAAAATAATCGGTTTGTCTTTGTGGAACTGCACTAAAATTTACTCCTTCATTCTTTAACATTCGAATACATTCTTGATCGTAAGAACGCACAGCGCCGCTTTCCATCGCTATCAACGAAATATAAGGAAAGAGTGTTGGCCCTACAGTAAAATTTTGATTCAAAGCTCCAGATGATGCAAAAGTTATGCGCTGATTTAGGTCATAAACAATGTATTCCCCTTTCAAATTTGATAGGGCGTACTTTTGATGAAAAGAGCTATCTACAACCAGTCCTTGAGTGAAACTGAAGATTGAGTAGGTCAAGATGGAAATACATACTAGAAAGTGGTTCAAATTCTAAAGATTGGGTAACGATGAATTGATTAAATTTGAAAATAAATAAAAATAGACACTTTTATAAAAAATATACTCTTTTTGTTTGCTTTCTTTCTTATTTCTCAACTATTAAACGCTCAAAATACGACCAACTATCTGCAAAGATTACCAGATAATTTTGGTCTACTCGATGTAAACGGAGAAGAAGGTCCAAGTGCTGAAGGTGATTTCGATAAAGATGGAATAACTGATTTAGCAGCAATCATTTTCAGTTCAGAAGATAAACTTCCTTTTTTTTGTTATTTTTTAAGTTCGACTGTAAATAAAAATCAAACATTTAGCTATTGTGATTGGACATTTATGATGCACGGAATAGATGTCGAAAACAATGTAATAAGCGTTGAATCTGGTAATGGGTCTATGCCAATTTATGGGTCTATGAAATTAAGGTATGACAGCGTGAAAAAAGACTTGTTGGTCTACAAATACGAGGATAGTACCAATAGAAAAAACACTACATTTAAAACTGCTAAACTGAAAAATTAGGAATTTTTTTTAAGTGAAATAAAGTCCCAGTATTACTTCACAACACCGCCCACCGAAATCATTATTGGCAACTCTAATAAATTCTGGAGTAAAACTATTTTTCTTCATAAGAACGATGATTTTTAGTTTTATCGTTTAATTCAAAGAACTGAACCTTATTTTGTCAATCATTTTTAGTGGTTTTTGATTGACAAATGAGTTTGTGTTGCATATTTTCACATCAAAATAGGTTGTCAATCATTTTTGACGGTTTTTGAGAGAGAAATTAAAATTTATTCTGCTAATTGGGTTTTAAAAAAGAAAGAAAAAATTAATAATTCACTTTGAAAAACGAAAAATATGAACTAAATTTAAGTTCAATTAGACGTTGAAAATTAGATTCAACATATCAGAAAATAAATTAATAATATCGTTATGCGTATACAGTATATTTCAGATTCTAAAGGAAAAACATCTGGGGTGTATATTCCTATTCAAGAATGGAATAGACTTAAAAGGAAATATACAATTTTAAACATATTGGTGAGTGAAAACGAAGATTTAAAAATCTTAAACGACTTGAGAGATGCGGTTAATGATATTAACCTAATAAATCAAGGGAAATTGAAAGCTAAAACTTTTAATGAATTCTTAGATGAATTATAATTTAAAAACGTTACCGCCTTTTGAAAAAGAAGCAAAAAGATTATCAAAAAAATATGCATCATTTAAAAACGATATTCTTGAATTGTCAAAAAAACTGATTGAAAACCCAATACAAGGAGATAATCTAGGTAAAAACTTTTATAAAGTACGATTTGCAATTTCTTCCAAAGGTAAAGGTAAATCAGGAGGAGCAAGACTTATAACTTACATCAAAGTGATTGAAACAACGATATATTTAGCAACTTTATACGATAAATCCAATAAAAGCTCTATCTCTGAAAAAGAACTTGAAAAATTATTACTAGAACTTGAAATTATTGGGTAAAAAATCAACATTGAATTGAAAGATCGACTTTCAGTAGTTTACATCAATTCAATTTTGTCAATCGTTTTTATCTGTTTTTGATTGACAAATGAGTTTGTGTTGCATATTTTCACATCAAAATAGGTTGTCAATCATTTTTGGTAATTTTTGAGAGACAAAACAAATAATTGAATTTCAAAATGGAGTGATTTACTGAATTAACATAAGACCGTTGCAAAAGTTATTAATCGAGGCGGATTAAAAATTTTACACCGCAGTTTACTCTTTTAAATGAGGATGTTAAATTTTTGATTCAACGATGAGTAAGGGGTTTTGCAACGGTCTTAACATTACAAAAAAACCTCCACGAGAGAGGTTTAGATTTTATTTTGATTCGTCTGTTTGATGCGAATGGAGAAGAAAGTCCTAATGCTAAAGGTGATTTCGAGAGATGGAATAACTAATTTAGCAGAAATAGAAAAAAAACTGTATCTAAAACTGCTAAACTTAAAAATTAGTAGTTATTTCTTCTTTTTTTGGAAATAAAGTCCCGGTACTACTTCACAACAGAATCCACCGAAATCATTATTGGCAACTCTAATAAACTCTGGAATTAAACTATTATCCTTCATAACAACGTTAATTTAAGTTTTATCGTTTAATTCATAAACAAATTTACCTTCATTATTTGTATCAACTTCAACTTCTTCAAACTCCTC
>CALPOI020000063.1 GCA_943325145.2 Candidatus Planktophila lacus
CAAAACCCAATTTCCCACCCCCTATTTCAAGCTGTAATCGTATAATTGTTTCTAATTCTTTAGGACCATAAACATTAATGCCAATGTCTCTTCCTAGTAAATGCATTGTACTGAGTAGCCCTACCAACCCAAAATAATGATCACCGTGCAAATGCGAGATAAAAATGTGATTGATTTTTTGAAGTTTTATACCCGCTTTTCGAAGTTGAGTTTGTGTACCCTCTCCACAATCAATTAAAATATGTCGATCGTTACATTCAATATAGTGTGATGTAGGTTGACGTTGAGCGGTTGGGAGTGCAGCACCTGAGCCTAAGATGGTAATCTTGAAAGACATTGGTTTATGCTTCCATATATTCGATTGCTTCTTCTAATGTCGCTTTTACAACTAAGACTTTATCCAATTGTGCTATTTGAATCATTTTCATAACATTTGGTTGAAGTATAGCTAAACAAAATCTACCATTGGTGTCTTTACAAAGTCTATTTGCTTGCAAAACAGCACTCAATCCAGAAGAATCGCAATATTTTGTTTTTGAGAAATCAAATAATAAATTATGAATCGATTGCTTACTTAATTGATGCAATAAATCTTTTAACTCATTGGCATTTGTAGCATCCAATTTTTCTACGTTGATTTGTAGGTGAGTAAAACGACCTTTATTTGTATAAGTAAAATTCATATCTAAATTAGATTAACACAAATATACGTTTTATTTATTAACGTTCTATTTTAGCTGCTAGTAAATATATTACAGCCATACGAATAGCAACACCGTTCTCAACCTGGTCTAATATGATTGATTGTTTGCTATCTGCAACATCACTTGTTATTTCAACTCCTCGATTGATTGGTCCAGGATGCATAACAACTATTTCTTTAGATAGATTATCGAGTATTTCTTTTGTTAATCCGTATTGCATTGAGTATTCTCTAAGTGATGGAAAGTACTTTATGTCTTGACGTTCCAATTGAATACGCAACATATTTGCAACATCACACCACTCAAGGGCTTTTATCAAATTATGCTCTACTTTTACTCCTAATTCATGTATGTATTTAGGAATTAGAGTAGTTGGTCCACACACCATTACTTCTGCACCTAATTTCTGTAAGCAATAAATGTTCGATAATGCAACACGCGAATGTAAAATATCACCTACTATAACTACTTTTTTACCTGCAACTTCTCCAAGTCTTTCTTTGATTGAAAATGCATCTAAAAGTGCTTGTGTAGGATGTTCATGCGTACCATCTCCAGCATTGACAATTTTAGCGTTTACTTTTTTTGAAAGAAACATAGCTGCACCAGGATTTGGGTGGCGCATTACTACCATATCCACTTTCATAGATAGGATATTATTTACCGTATCAATTAACGTCTCTCCTTTTTTAACAGAACTTGATGAAGCACTAAAATTAATGACGTCTGCTGAAAGTCTTTTTTCTGCTAATTCAAACGATAAACGAGTTCTGGTAGAATTTTCAAAAAATAAATTAGCTATGGTAATATCTCTTAGGGAAGGAACTTTTTTAATAGGGCGATTGATAATTTCTTTAAAACTATCCGCTGTTTTAAAAATGAGTTGAATATCTTTTTCAGTTAGGTCTTTGATTCCTATTAAATGATCTACACTTAAATTATCCATTACTATTTTTTTCAGGTGTATAAAGTAGTATATTGTCTTTTCCTTCTATTTCCTTCCATTCAACATTTACACGTTCAGAAGCCAATGTGTCTATAGTCTTACCAATATAATCAGCTTGTATTGGTAATTGACGTCTAAATCTTCTATCAATGAACGTTAACAATTCGACTTTCGAAGGGCGACCATACGCTAACATTGCATCAATTCCGGATCTAATTGTTCGTCCTGTAAACAATACATCGTCAACTAAAACAACATTTTTCCCTTCAATAACAAAGTCAATATTCGTAACACTTGGAATTATTGGTCGCTCTCTTCTTCTGAAATCATCCCGATAAAAAGTGATATCCAATGCTCCACATGTCACTGGTTGTTGAATAATGGACTCTAATTTTTGTTTCAATCGATTGACTAAATGCACTCCCCTTGGTTGTAGTCCAATTAATACCGTGTTTTGAAATAAATCGTGATTTTCAATTAATTGAAAACAAAGTCTATTCAAGGTTAACTCAAATTGCTTTTCATTTAGAATGACTTGTTTTTCCATTGACACAAAGATAAATTTTTATTTTAATTCTATTTTATCGAAGTTGCGCATTTAATTTCGATTCTAATTCTGATTTAATTTTAAGCATCACTTTATCAATTTGTTCATCTTTTAAAGTTTGCTCATTGTCTTGAAAATAAAAAGAAACAGCATAAGATTTTTTGCCTTCATCTAAATTTTTACCTTCATAAACATCAAATAAGTTTACTCTTTTCAAGATTTTACGATCAATCCCTAAAGCAATTTTTTCGATTGATTGATAGTTGATTGCAGTATCTAATAACAATGAGAAATCTCTTCGAACTTCAAATGTTTTAGGTAATTCTTTGTAGTTAATTTTAACCAATTTAAGTTGTGCAATTAATACATCCCAATCCAAATCAGCGATAAACACATCTTGTTTAATACCAAAATGTTTTTTCATTTTACTTGAAACCCAACCTATTTGTCCTATAGCTTGTTTCAAAACACTTAATTCTACTCCGTCTTCTAATAAAGATTCTAATATTGGATTTTCAGTGAGGAAATTTTCTAAACCAAGACGCTCTAGCAATGCAAATGAAATACCTTTTAATGTAAAAAAACTTGATTTTTCTGAAGAATTATTCCATTGTTCGTTGAGTTTCTTTCCTGAAATAGCAATTAATAAACGTTTATTTTCTCTGTAGTTTTCTCCAATTTTTTGGTAGGTCTTTCCAAATTCAAATAAGCGTATGTCAGATGTTTGTCTATTTTGATTATGTGCAACAGCCTCTAAACTTGAGAATATAAGTGATTGCCTCATTACATCCAACTCTTGACTTAAAGGATTTAACATGGATACATTCTTAGTTGAACTAAAATTATCGTTTCCAAATTTATCAATATAGGCAGATGTTGTTAACGAATTACACATCATTTCATTGCAACCTAATCCCACTAAGAACTCACTTATAGATGACTGAATACGTTCTACATCGGGTTTCTGACTTAAAGTGATTGTTGTATTTAATTTTTCTGGGATATCTACATTATTAAAACCATAAATTCTCAATACTTCTTCAATTACATCAATTTCACGCGTGACATCTACTCTATAGGTAGGTATTTCAATTTTCCAATCCCCTTGATTCTTTTCAAGAATTTTAAAATCTAAGTCTAAAATGATTTTTTCAATTGAGTTTTCTTCAATTAATTTACCAATCACAGCATTGCATTTTTCAACTGAAAATTGAATTTGAATAGGCTCAAATGAATTAAACTCATTTTGAGTAACTTCCATACTGATTTCACCACCACAAATTGATTGGATCAAACCAACGACTCTTTCGAGTGCGTATTTAGTCAGGTTTGGATCTACCCCACGCTCATATCTAAAACTTGCATCTGTATTTAATGCATGTCGCTTGGCAGTTTTACGAACTGAGATTGGATTAAAATAAGCAGACTCAATAAAAACTGAAGTTGTTTGATCAGAAATACCTGAATCTAAACCACCAAATACACCTGCTATAGCAAGATAGTCTTTATCATTACAGATCATTAAATCATCTTGATGCAAAGTTCTTTCAACGCCATCTAAAGTTGTAAGTTTGTCTCCAGTTGTTGCTCTTTTAACGATTATTTTATTATTTAGTTTTGAACTGTCAAATGCGTGTAATGGAGTACCTAATTCTCTCATAATATAATTAGTGCAATCAACGATTGAATTAATAGGTGTTAAACCTACTGATCTTAAACGTTTTTGCATCCAATTTGGAGAAGGCTCAACTACTACATTAGAAATAGTTACACCTAAATATTTAGGACATAATTCTTCCTCCTTTACTTCAACTGAAACGATTAAATTATTTGATGTAGAATGTATTGTATTAACTTTTGGTATGTTAACTTTTAAATTTAATTCTTTATGAAAGTTTAGATAGGCAACTAGATCTCTAGCTACACCGATATGTCCCATTGCATCTGCACGATTTGGAGTCAAACCAATTTCGATTTGATAATCGTCTTCCAGCTCAAAATATTCAGCAGCTGGAGTTCCAACTTTAGCCGTAGTTGGAAGAACCAAAATTCCTTCGTGCGATTTGCCTAACCCCAATTCATCTTCGGCACACAACATTCCAAATGATTCAATACCACTTATTTTAGAAGCTTTAATTTTAAATGGCTCTTCTGGTGATGTATAAAGTACTGCACCAATTGTTGCGCAAATTACTTTTTGTCCAACTGCTACATTCGGAGCACCACAAACAATTTGTAACGATTCTCCTCCTACTGTTACCGTGGTGATTTTTAATTTATCTGCATCAGGATGTTTTTCACATGTCAATACCTCTCCTACAAAAACTCCTTGAAGTCCACCTTTAATTCCTTCAATCTTTTCAATTCCATCTACTTCAAGACCAGTTTCAGTCAATATTTCGCTGATTTCAGTAGGTGTCAAATCAGTAGTTACGTAATCTTTTAACCAATTGTAGGATATCTTCATAGTGTTTGTTGTGTTATATGCCCTGCGAAATTAAGCATTTCGAAATAAAATAAATCAATTAAATTAAACTTTGTAACCATGCCATTGTATCAATACCATCTGCAAAGTCAAATAATGTAGGGCATTGAGCTGTACCAATTTGATGATACCCATGACCAACGATTACCTGTAAATTTTCTCTTTCTTTTTCAATATAATTATTGACCTCTTCTTGATTTTTAAATCGTTGGTAAAATAATACTGCCAATGGAGAAAACAATTCATCAGATTCCTTTAATAGGATGAAATTATTATCGAGCATTTTCTCAAGGTTCATCAAGTAAATCGCTTTATTGTAATCGTAATTATTTGCGTATTTATGATGATTAACAATTTCACCGTATGGAACTATTGCTGAAAAAAATCTGTTCAAATCAAAGTCCTCGGGGATTAATAACTTTGACACATTACGACATCCTAAACCAAAATGAGTAAATATATCTTTGCCCAATGCTTCTAATTCTTCATTGCTTTCAGTTCCGTCCAACACCGCAAGAGATGTCCTGTTTTTACGAAATAAATGCGGAAGGTGTCCAAAATAACTCTCAAAATAACGCATTGAATTTCCACTTCCAGTTGCTATGATCGCTTCAATTGCTCCAATTTTCCCAACTGAAATTTCGATGAATTCCTTCAAATCCGGTAATAATTGAATGAGTAAATCGATTAAAGCTGGTAAAAGTGTCTTGTCGTCTGAACTTAACTTTATAACTATTTTATTACCTGACAACAATACACATAAAAAATCATGAAAACCTACAAGTGGTAAGTTTCCAGCCATGATAACACCTATTTTTTTAGGTGTTGATGAATAATTATAATTTTGAGTAAATCGCTCTAATTGTTCTTTATTTAATTCCTCACCCAATGCCTTCAACGAAAAACGTACAGCTTCTTCTGTGAACCAACCGTTTAGAACAAATTGTTTACGAATTAAGTTATTTAAAGCTTCGTATTCTGTTTCAATTAATCCTGATTCGTATGAGTTCCAAGGCTGGTTTTCACCTAATAAACGCATGATCTTACCTAATTGATCTAAAGCTGCGATTGTTTTAGTTTGATTTAACATGCTTGTTTCTTGATTTTATTTGATCTGTAATAAATTGATTTGAGACATATTCTATTGGGTGCACATGTCCATTGTTCCCTTTTTTTCCGCTTCTTCCTTCTTTACCGTACTTTCCATTATTTTGGTGTTCATTGGTCGCTAATTGATTTGATGATGTTCGTCCTTTACCGATTTTACCTGATGCTCCACCTATACCTGCATTTCCACCAGTTACATTGATTTGGAAGATTCGATCAATGTAAGGTTTTAAATCTTCAGTTGCGTAAATCTTCACTTCGCCTCCGTTGCCACCATTTCCAGCATCACCTCCAAATCCTGCATTTCCTCCGGTAGCATTTGGGTTCGTCCATTCTTTTTTACCGTCTTTTTTTGTGATTTGCTTTGCTAATTCAGCGTTTTTTCCATCACCTCCATTTCCTCCATCACCTCCATTTCCTCCGGTTGCATTTACACTAATTTTACCATCATTAAATGGAATAAACTGTAAAGTTACAATTCCATTTACTTCACGTAAGCAAGTTAAAAACGCTTCTTTAGAAGTGGAATCTTTTTTTAGGTAAAAAGTAACGTTTTGAGCAGATGCTCCATGTTCACCATCGGTTCCATTCCTTCCTGAATCAGATGCGTTTGAACCATTTCTGCCGTCTTGTCCAGCGCTGCCATTGCTACCTGACAATTCTAAATTAATGGTAGTGGGATAGGTAATTTGAACACTATCGCTCCAAAGTGTATCTTTCGTGATACGATGTGTAAATAAGACAGGGATTTTATCTCGCTCAACTGGTTTCTCAGAATATAGGGTTAATTTATCATCAACAATTTCATATGAATAATTTGTTTTATTTTCCCATAAGTTATTTGAAAAGTGAATTAGATTTTGAGAAATTTGCTTTCCTGTACTAATTTCTAAATCATACTTTAACTGAATTGGCTCGTTCACCATTATTTGATCTGTAAAAACTTTAACACCTTTCACATAAGGCACATTAATAGGGAAAGTTTTATTTAAATTGTATGCCTGACTTGTTAGTGTGAACTTAATCAGATGATTGGTGTCGTATAAATTCGCCATTGTGTAGTTCAAGAACCCTTTACTATGTGAAATGAAATTCGTACCCGAGAATTGAATCTTGTTCCATTTTAGGAAGTTTTTCCCAGGTTTTATGTGTTTCATTCTCCCATTCTCTTTGACTAAATCCAAACCAAACTTTAATTGTCCAGGTTCTGAATAATTAGTATCTAATTCTAAAACAACATCTACATAATTTGGAGCACAGCTTGTAAATAATAAACCAATTAACAAAAACTGAATGTACTTTTTTTTCATTTATTTTTTAGTTTGAAGTATCAGTATCTGAATTTGAAAAATTGAATAAAAAAAGTACGGTATCCCCACTTAATTCTATGTTAATTTCTTGATTTCTTTCTTCGAGGACAATTAATTCATTTTCAAATAGCTCAATTTTATTTAATTCAATTGAGCCTTTTACAATAAATATAAAGGTTTGACCTGAGGTTAGATATCTCAACGTTTTACCTTGTTTATCAGTGTATTGTTCAATGTTTAAATAAAGCTGTTTCGAATAAATTATATTAAAATCAACGACTTGTGATTTTGAACTACTAATTGTTGTGTCAGCTCCGTCAAAAAAAACAAATTCAGTTTACGCTATTTTTTTTGGGGGTTTACCTCCTGTTTTAAACTCAATTTCACCATTCAGTATGCTTAAAAAACGATGATGAAATGGAAATTTAGTAAATTCAGAAGTCAGGGTGTTAATTGTTGCAGTACTTATTCGAATTAAAAAATCTTGTTTACTTATAGTTGCGTTTGATGGTGTAATGTACATTTGATTGGTTGTACCACCACTCCATTGCGTACTGATAAATTCGTTTTCTCTAATTATTTTATACACGATTCATCAAAAAAAGCTTACTAATTACGCAGAATTGATATTTTATTTACTTCAAAATGAATATACTAGCTATTCTTTTTTTTTAATTCTATAACGTTTTTAGTATTGTTTGAGTAAAAAACAAAAGGGTATCACTACGGATACCCTTTCTAATAATTAATTTTTGAACAGCTTTAAAGATAAAGCGAGTGTTTTTTTCAATTCAGATCGTTCAACGATGTAATCAAGGAATCCATGTTCTAATAAAAATTCGGAAGTTTGAAATCCATCTGGTAAATCACGTCCAATCGTTTCTTTTACAACTCTAGGTCCTGCAAATGCAATCAATGCTTTTGGTTCGGCAATATTGATATCACCCAACATTGCAAATGACGCAGTTACACCTCCTGTCGTTGGATCTGTAAGGAAAGAAATGTAAGGTAATTTTTTCTCTGCTAATTGACCTAATTTACCACTAACTTTCGCCATTTGCATCAAGGAATATCCAGCTTCCATCATACGAGCTCCGCCAGATTTAGAGATAATCATAAATGCTGCATTCAATTCCATTGCTTTATCGATTCCTCTAGCAATTTTCTCTCCCATAACTGCACCCAATGAACCTCCGATAAATGCAAAATCCATAGCACAGACAACAAAGTCCATACCATCTAATTTCCCATAAGCAGTTCTAAGTGCGTCTGTTAATCCTGTACTTTTTTGAGATGAAGCAACTCGATCTAAGTATTTTTTCGTGTCCTCAAATTTTAATGGGTCACCAGAAGTTAAGTTGGCATCAATTTCAGTGTACTCAGAATTATCAAAAAGAATTTGAAAGTATTCTTCAGATCCAATTCTTTCATGGTAAGAGCAACGATCACATACATATAAATTATTTGCAAAATCAGATTCTGTAAAAACTGTTTTACAATTTGGGCATTTGTGCCATAACCCCTCTGGAGTTTCTTTTTTTTCAGAAGTAGAAGTTGTAATACCTTCTTTATTTCTTTTAAACCAACTCATAGTTATCTTAACCTAATGTGTTTACATTGTTTAAATCTTCAAAAGATTGTGTCAATCTTTTTACAAAAGTTACTTCACTTTCACGTACCCATTTTCTTGGATCGTAATACTTCTTGTTTGGAAGATCTTCACCTTCTGGGTTACCAATTTGTGTTTTTAGGTAATCCTGGTATTTTAAGATGTAGTTTAAACTACCTTCTGTGTAAGCAAATTGTAAATCAGTATCAATATTCATTTTTATAACACCGTACCCAATCGCTTCACGAATTTCTTCTAATGTTGATCCAGAACCACCGTGGAATACAAAATCAACAGGATTATGTCCAGTGTTGAATTTTTGTTGTACAAACTCTTGCGAATTTTTTAATATTTTCGGAGTTAACTTAACGTTGCCTGGTTTGTAAACACCATGCACATTTCCAAATGCTGCTGCAATTGTAAATCTTGGACTGATTTTCATTAATTCTTCGTATGCATATGCTACCTCTTCTGGTTGCGTGTACAATTTAGAACTATCCACATCCGAATTATCTACTCCGTCTTCTTCCCCTCCTGTAATTCCTAATTCGATTTCTAGTGTCATACCTATTTTACTCATGCGTTCAAGGTATGTTTTACAAATTTCAATGTTTTCTGAGATTGGTTCTTCAGATAAGTCAATCATGTGAGAAGAATACAATGATTTTCCTGTTTCAGCGTAAAATTTCTCTGAAGCTTCCAATAAACCATCTATCCATGGTAATAATTTTTTAGCCGCGTGATCTGTATGTAAAATCACTGTAGCACCATACAATTCAGCTAATTCATGAATGTGTTTTGCACCTGTGATTGCACCTGCGATTGCTGCTTTTTCCGCTGTATTATCTAATGATTTTCCAGCATTAAATAATGCACCACCATTTGAGAATTGAATAATTACTGGTGCTTTCAATTTAGCGGCAGTTTCCATTACCGCGTTCACAGTACTAGATCCTGTAACATTTACAGCCGGAAGAGCGAATCCCTTCTCTTTAGCATATTTAAATATCTTTTGAACATCGTCACCAGTTGCAACACCTGGTTTAATTCCATGACTCATAAATTATAATTTGAAATTTCGGTGTAAAAGTAGTGAATCTCTTGCAATTAATTATTCAAAAATTAATGAAAAAAGTTATCCTTCTAATTTCTATTTCAATTATCAATTGTCTAGAATAAATTGAGAATATGCAAATTTCAAACTTAAATTACTCAATTTATCATTGAATTGAATTTTGAACTCTACATTTTCTTTATATTTGATGAACTTAACTTATAGAAAATGTCTCTAAGCCCTAAAGAATTAGCATTTAACTACAACGATGATCAAATGCGTCAAAAAATAGCGCGTTTGGATGCCGAGCTTCGTAAAATTTATCAAGGTGGTGGTGAAAAGCGTATCGCAAAACTTCATGAAAGTGGCAAATTAACCGCACGCGAAAGAATTGATTTATTGTTAGATCCTTCCACTGAACGCATTGAAATTGGTGCTTTAGCTGGTTATGGTATGTATGAGGAACACGGAGGGTGTCCATCGGGAGGAGTTGTTGTTGTAATTGGTTATGTTTCTGGTAAACAATGTATTGTTGTTGCCAATGACGCTACTGTGAAAGCAGGTGCTTGGTTCCCTATTACAGGAAAAAAGAACCTTCGCGCACAAGAGATTGCAATGGAAAACAGGTTGCCTATTATTTATTTAGTTGATTCTGCAGGTGTTTACTTACCCATGCAAGATGAAATTTTTCCAG
>CALPOI020000064.1 GCA_943325145.2 Candidatus Planktophila lacus
GTGAAAACGGTGAAAAAATCGCTCATTTCTTAGCGACTCATCCAAAAGTTGATAAAGTTTACTGGCCTGGATTTGAAACACATCCAAATCACGATGTTGCTAAAAAACAAATGAGGGGTTTTGGTGGGATGATCTCTTTTACGTTGGTAGGAAATAAATTAGAAGATGCACACGCTGTGGTAAAAAAAGTGAAATTATTTGCATTGGCTGAATCTTTAGGAGGAGTTGAATCTTTAATTGGCCATCCTGCAACTATGACACACGCCTCTATTCCAAAGGAAGAAAGAGAAAAAACGGGTGTAGTTGATTCTTTAATTCGATTAAGTGTTGGAGTAGAAGACGTAGATGATTTAATTTCTGATTTAACTGTCGCTTTGGCGTAATAATTTTCTCATAACTAGTTAACTATTAAATGTTTTATATTTTGTTTTTTTTTAACAAAAAGATTCATATCAATAGTTACTAATGCTTAACTTTGCACCAAAATAATTAATAATAAAAAGATTATTATGACACACAAAGTATTTATCGTTCCTTACGATTTTACACCTGTTTCAGAAAATGCACTTCAACATGCAATTGCTACAGCTAAACCTGTTAATGCAAGAGTTTATTTATTGCATGTAGTTGCAAAACACAAAGAGATAGAAGCTGCAGAAGCTAAATTAACAGAGATTGTTACAAAATTGAACCTTGATATCGAAATAATTCCTTCTGTAAGAGTAGGAAATATCTTTGACGATATCGGTGATTTTGCTTCTGAACATCATGCAGAATTAATTTTCATGGGTACGCATGGAATGACTGGATGGCAACAAATAACAGGGAGTAGGGCAATGAAAGTAATTGTGAATTCTGATGTTCCTTTTGTTGTGGTTCAAGAGAAAAAAATTGGTGTAAATGGATACGACAACATCGTTGTTCCATTAGATTTGAATGCTGAGACAAAACAAAAACTTGGATATGTTGCAAATATTGCTTCGTATTTTAATTCTCACGTTCATGTTGTGATTCCTGATGAAAAAGATCCAATTTTTAAATCTAAACTAAAAGTAAATATCAAGTTCGCACAGAAATTCTTTGAAGAAAGAAACCTTAATTATGACATTTCTTTTATAGACCACGAAGATTTCGAAAAATCTGTTTTAAAACATTCAGAAAAAATAAATGCTGATTTAATTGCGATTATGAACATCAATAAAGGAGGTATTCTTCCTGGATTAATTACTAAACCAGAAGAATATTTATTGACTAATGATGCAAATATTCCAATCTTAATATTAAACCCTACAGTAAACATTTCATCCATGTTTTACTAAAAGATAGGACGAGTCCTTCAAAAGGTCAAAATGTAAGGCTGATAAATGATTCAATTTATTGATAATTTATCAGCTTTTTTGTTTAATCTTTATTGAATGAATCAGTAAACACTTAACCTCCAACTGCAAAAGGAAGTTTAAAATACGAAGTTCGATTTGCTTGATGGTTTACTAATTCAATATAGACAATATAAGCTCCTATTGGACATTTTTGAGCTTTGTCCGTGATGCCATCCCAAAAGAGTGTCCCTTCTTCACTTAACAATTGATTATTTGATAATTGATAAACAGTTCTGCCTTGTAAATCAAGAATACGCATACTCAACAAACAATTTACTGGAATTTTTGAAAATTGGATTGCTAATACATCCTCAATACCATCGTTATTTGGACTAATTACTGAATGTGTTAACTCAAATTCTTCTTCCGAAGATTTCGTTTGAATGTACTGATGGGAATTCAGCATCCCCGGTGTTGCAAATTGATAATTTTGAGCTGCTGTATTCCAATTTCCTTCTTGATTACTAGGTGCTTGAATAGAAACACGCTCCAATGATTTACCTTCTAATGAGTTGAATAAAGGTAAGTGCCAATCTGATTGATAATCTAAACGTTCTAATTCAATTCCATTGAATTTAAGCAATATTGTTCCACCATCATTTGGCAATGTTGGTAATTCCAATTGTATACTTTTTGTTTGATCAATTACTTGATAATATTTCGCATACGTATTCGGAGACTTAGAAAGATAAACAACATCGTTTGGTGTTAAGATGTATGAAGATTGCACTTTTTTTGTGTAATTTCCTACAGTAATTTCTATGTCTTTAAGATCGATCCACTTGTTGCTTGCATTGATTAGCTCAATGAATTCTGTATTTTCTTCATAAGGTTGAGCCAATATTTCATTGATGAGAATATCACCTTTTGTTGGATGTTCAGTTAATCCAAATTTTCCTTCAATAGCAACGGATTCATTCCAACAATTTTTCAATTGACTATTCTTGATTAAATATAAGAAGGAAGGTATTATTGCTTTGTCAAATGTAAGGACTACCTCTTGATGGCTATTTAGTGTAGTAGTAATTGCAACAGGCGGTTCTATTTTCCATGAATCATTTGGTAAGTTACTTAGAAAACCTTGATTAAATTCTATCTTTAACTGATTGTCTTTAAGCATTTCTGTAGCATGTATCAGTAAAGGGCGACGAACACTTAAATCAGAATACCTACTGTTCTTGAAACCAGGTGTTCCTCCTTCTACTGAAGTTGAAACAGCCCAATTCGATGAGTCTGAACAGGGATGATTTGGATTGATACGTTCTAGACTGTAGCCATTCGACTCATAACCAGAATACCAATCGCTTGTGTAACTAGCAGAATCAATCAGTTGATTTGAGTTATTTAATAATTTAAGTTTGTCTCCTGTGTTATTCAATAAAGGGAAATTACTTACACTAATTGATTGATTAAAAAAAAGCGCTCCAGAAGTACTACAAATAACTTTATACTCTTTTGGTTTTAACCATCCCGATAGTAGCTTACCATCTACTGTTGCATCACAAATTTTCCAATTTTCTAATTGAAAATATTTGTCACTTTTATTATAAATTTCAATGTATTCGATTTCAGGTAATCCCACTGAAGGAGAAGGTGAACTCATTATTTCATTGATGATTACATCTCCGAATAGAGCTTCCTCTCCAATTAAATAAGTCAAAGTTCGAGTTGTTGTTACAATCTTATTTCCTGCTAAATCTAAGATGTTTTCTATTGTTACTTGATAATTCTTACCATTAACCAAACCTTGATTAAGCAGCAATGAAAATTTGTTTTTATTGAATAAATCAGGCGTACAATCAATGATTGAAATCGATTTGTCATTCAAACTAAAGTTTTCAAATTGTCTTAAACTATTAGTGTCAATTGATTCGTTGAATTCAATTTCTAAATGAAAATTATCTATTATTTCAAGATTACTTACTTCCGGCGCTTTTTTATCAATGATGGGAGGTCCTGCATAAAAATTGTCAAAGTAGAATTTACTTGCATTAGTTTTTGTGTAGTTACAAACAATCCCCATGTAAGTTCCTAGTAATTTGCTAGTATCTTGAATACTTGCTTCAAGTTGAAAATTCGTGCCTCCGTTGTGATCTGTATACAAAGACCAAACTCCTGTTTTTGATCTGGTAACTCTAATTTGTACAATGAAATTTGTGGCGATTGTTCCAATTTTTCCATTCAATAACTCCTTCGAAATTCCTTTTTCAGTTTTAAATAATCGAATTGCATCTCCACTTCCTGCTTCACCTAATTGGAGATAATACCCAGAAGTGAGATTGTTTAATTGTTCGTTATCTGCCGTCAAATATATTTTTGAATAATTATTACTCGAAGGAGAAAATGATTGTTTGACCCAGACTCTCCATTCTGTATTTTCAATGGATGTAAGCTGATGGAGAGTGGATAGATATGCTGTACTTTGTACAGTATCTTTAGATTTTAGTTGAAGTTGATATGAAGTATTTATGATAAATTTGGTATCAGTTCCTATCCAATTGGGTTGAAATGTAAAGTTTCCATCGGAAAATTCTTCATTGAGTTGACTCAATCCAACTTTGAAGAGTAAAATAAATGTTAGAAAAATAAGTTTTTTCATTACTTCAGTTTCAAATTTACAAAAATAGTAATTTTGTGTTGCACCAACTTCCTTAAGTTTATTTCAAATAACCCTTTAATTTATGGTGCATTGTATTAATTTTGTTCTATTATTCTAGTTTATAATAGGATAATATATTTTATTAACTTATTGATTAATAATTTTTTAATTTTTTCAGAATGAAAGTTGCAGTTATTGGTGCTACTGGTATGGTAGGAAATGTTATGTTAAAAGTATTAAAGGAAAGAAATTTTCCAATTTCAGAATTGATTCCAGTTGCTTCTGAAAAATCTGTTGGAAAAAAAATTTCATTTAATGGAAAAGATTACAGTGTTGTTTCGTTAGAGCAAGCAGTTTCTATGAAACCAAACATTGCATTGTTCTCTGCTGGTGGTGAAACTTCATTGGAGTGGGCACCGAAATTTGCTGAAGTTGGAACAACGGTTATTGACAATAGTTCTGCATGGAGAATGGATCCTTTAAAAAAATTAATCGTTCCTGAAATCAATGGTGATTCATTAACTATTTCTGACAAAATAATCGCAAACCCAAATTGTAGCACCATCCAAATGGTAATGGTATTAGCGCCGTTACATGCTAAGTACGGGGTTAAAAGAGTGATTGTTTCAACGTATCAATCTATCACTGGAACGGGTGTAAAAGCAGTTCAACAATTAGAAAATGAACGAACAGGAATTGATGGAGAAAAAGCATACAACTATACCATCGATAAAAATTGTATTCCTCAGTGCGATTCTTTTTTAGACAATGGGTATACAAAAGAAGAAATGAAGTTAGTGAATGAAACTCAAAAAATTGTTGCTTCTTCCATTAACGTTACTGCTACTGCCGTTCGAGTTCCTGTAATAGGTGGACATTCAGAGGCTATTAACATAGAATTTGAGAATGATTTTGACCTTGAAGAGGTTAGGTCACTCTTAGCAAGTACAGAGGGCGTTGAGTTAAAAGACAACACACAGGAATTTGAGTATCCAATGCCTTTGTATGCGCAAGGAAAAGACGCTGTATTTGTGGGTAGAATCCGAAGAGATTTTTCTCAGATAAACACTTTAAATATGTGGATTGTTGCGGATAATTTGAGAAAAGGAGCTGCTACGAATGCTGTTCAAATAGCACAATTATTGGTTGACAAAGGGTTAGTGTAAGTATCAATAATCCCAACTAAGGATCTTGAATTCTTAGTTGGGATTTAAAAAAATCATTTATTTCAAATTTATCGAATAAGGAACTCGAGTACATTTTCTAAGAACACTTCACTCGCTTCAGCATGTACCCAATGTCCACTTTTTTCAATTGTTACAAGTTCTGAATCTGGGAATACTTCTTCAATTTCTTCCCAATCTTCATCCAAAATATAATTAGATAAAGCACCTCGAATGAACAAAGTTTGAATCCATACTTCTTTTTTAGGGATCTCGCTCAATATTTCATCCATTTCAGCTTCCAACACATCAACATTCATTCGCCAAGCAAGTTGACCTTTTTCTTTCCAATAAAGATTTTTTAATAAAAACTGCCGAACTCCGTTAGAGTTAATAAAAGGTTTCATAGCTTCTTCAGCTTCTGAACGGGAGTTTATATTTGTCAGCTTTACTGATTTAATCCCTTCAATGATTTCATGATGATGAAAAGGATACCTTTTAATTCCAATATCAACGACAATAAGCTTTTCTAAACGATGGGGATAATTTTGCGCATAATGCATAGATGTTTTCCCACCCATAGAATGACCTATTAAATGAAATGTATCAATTTGTAGGTGCTGAATCAATCGCTCTAAATCGTCAGCTAAGTGTTTATAGGAAAATTCATGATGCCAATCGGAATGTCCATGATTGCGTTGATCAATTGTTATAACTCTAAAATAACTACTCAATTTATTCGCATGAGTTTGCCAATTATCTGATTGTCCGAACAATCCGTGTAGAATACAAACAACTTTTCCTGAAGTACCAGAATCTTTATAATGCAACAACATAATTTACTGAACAGCTACTTTAAATTGTCTATCATTGATTGAAGAAAGAAGTTGAATCATTTTTTGCTGTGTAATTATAGTACTATCGTATTTAATTTTTAGTACGTTGATTTTTCTTTCTTCTTCGAAGTCAATTTGACAATTCGCCACACCACCTTCATCATTCAAAGCTTTACGAATAGATGCCCCACACCCCATCTTACAAACCATTCCTTCAATTGCGAGAATCGAGGTTGAATTTGGTACAACTTTTTCTTTTTTTATAGCGATAGAAATAGGTTTATTGACTGAAGTACTTTTTTTTGACTCTGTACAGCCGAAAATTAATATCAAAGCAATTATTCCAAAGTAAAATGTTTTCATCTATTAATTTGATTATTGAAAATTATCTTGAATATAATCATTGTAATTATAATCGAAACAAAGATATGAAATCGTTCTTTGTTTTTTTTCTATTGTTCAACTCTATAAATGACATTACCATTTTTATTTGTGTGAATACAGCTATAACTTTAAAACAATTAATTGATTAACAAGCGTTTAATTTCGAAACATTATTTTAACGTGAAATTTTTCTTCAGAAAAATAATTTCTTACTTGTATTTATAATTTCTAATTTTTATCTTTAGTTAAATTATATATTAAATGGCAACAGTATTTGAGACAAGACTTATAGGTAATATCGGAAAAGATGCAACCATTAAAACAATGGAACGGGGTGTAATTGCAATCAATTTCCCTGTGGCACACAACAAAAATTGGAAAGATAAAAGATCAGGAGAATCAAAAACTAAAACAACTTGGGTAAATTGTACCATTTGGAAAAAAGATGGCGCAAATTTAAGAATATTAGATTTTCTGAAAAAAGGTGCGTTGGTGGAATTATTAGGAGTTCCATTCGCGAAGTCTTTTGTTTTAGACGATGGCTTTGTTCGTTCAGAAATTAGATTGAATGTTTCTCAAACGAATATTTTACGTCCAGCTCGTTTTGATGGTTCTATTTCTGAGGATATTATTGATGAAGCAGAACGCGAAGAAGATGATTATGTAGATGCTTCTTTGGATGATTTTACTATCAATGAAGATGATTTTTAATTTTTTTTCAAAAAAAGTTGAATTTTTAAAAATTGTGTTTATATTTGCAAACACATTTGAAAAACGCTTCTTTAGCTCAGTCGGTTAGAGCATTTGACTGTTAATCAAAGGGTCCCTGGTTCGAGCCCAGGAAGGAGCGCAAAAGCACTGATTTATCAGTGCTTTTTTTCTTTTAAATAACTTTTTATGCGTTATCTTAATATTTATTTAGGTATATGTTTATTAATTACTAGTTGTGCTACTACCAACAACTTGTATGTATACGATGCTACTCCGTGCGAACCACAGCACTACAAATTCAATGCTGGTATAGGAAGCGGCTTTAAACCAAAATTTGATACAGTTGTACAATCACAACATCAACTTCAATACTTTCCTGTATTATCATTTAATGGGCAACTTGGATTAACTACGAATTTAGATAAAACCAATATTAGATTTTCAATTTGGACTCCTATGTTTACAAGTTTAGGAGGAAGATTAGGAATTCAACAATCGTTGTTAAATCATTATTCAAAATTAAACATTGCCGTTGGTTTTGATCTTGGATATAGTTTAACTTCTGATTCAACAAAAAATTCAGGTTATCAAATTAATCAACATGTTTTTACAAGTGAACTTTATGTGCCCATTACACATAATTTCGATTCCCATTCAAATCTTACAATTACACCTAAACTAACGTACTCCTATTTTTCTTTCCCTATTACGAATTCTTCTGGTAGAGAAATTAATGAATTTGATCACTTTAAGATTAGTTCTCCAGGATTGACTATTGGACTCACCTTAAACAAATTTCACATAGAGGGCACTGTAATAAAATACCTGAATAACTATATCCCTTCAATTGGATTAGCATACATAATTCGTAAAGACAATTAGTCTTGTTTATCTTCTTTATCAGACCCAAATACGATGTTTGCACCAATCGAAATTGAAGCAATTCGAGAACCATAAGGATTGAACATTGGTAAAGCAAGTAAATTATCCGTAACGATATAAAAACCACGGAAATTCAATCCAAACCCAATATTGCTTGATCCTGAAAAGTAAGAATAATTAAGCGTTGTAGAAAACATTCTTTTTGAAGAAATTGTAGTGGAAACAACAAAACCAGGTCGGTAGCTACCATTATTAATTTCATTGTACCAAATAGCGCCTACATTTAAAAATGGCAAAAGCTTATAGTTTGCTCCAAAATAAAATCGAGTTGCCAAAGCAGTTGAGTAGCTTGAATTATCTTTTGTAGTTTCAAAAATGTTATTTAAACTGTCTTGTAAATTAGTAAATGCATCGGTAGAATCTTTGCTGAATAAGGAGTTTGATTCTAAACCATTAAAGGATAGGTCAAATGGTTTTAAAGTGTGCGTTTGTACTTTGTCGCTCCAACGAATAAAACCTAAATCTATTACACTTGCATTCACAGAAAGTTTTTCGGAAACTTCGTAGGTAGCTCCTAAATCTACTCCTAAACCAAAGTTTTTAAAATTGAATAAATTCCCCAAAATATCTTGAGGATTTCCACCAGTAGAATCCGTGAATTGTGAAATATTTGATGTTCCGACTTTAAAACCACCAGCTATATTTAATCCAAAATTATCCCTATTTGTTGTGATGGACAAATTATTCTCAAGTGTATTAACATTCAAAACTCCAGATAATAATTTAAATTTTGCTCCTATTCTTAATTTATCTGAGAACGCTCTATTTAAACCAAGTCCATACTCTGTATAATTTGTTGCATTGAATGCTAAACCACCAAAATCAGCAGTAGTACCAAGTAACGCTCCTCCGTTTCCTTGAATTAAAAATTTTAGAAAATCTGAAGAATAACCTACTTCAGCATTTAACTTATTTTTGATATCGAAGAAAATAAAATTCTTTTTAAGTTTAAATCCAAATCCAAATAGGTTGAATGCAAGGTTTACTGACAATCGGTTACTTCCATTCATTTGACTAAAAAAAGCATCGTCTGAATTCAAAAACAAAGAGTCATTCCCTCCTTTTGGAACAAGAATATCAGAGATTGAAAATCCAGTATTAATTAAATCTAAATTTATACCAGATAATACTGGTATAGAGATATAATTATTATATGCCGGTTTAAAACTAGGATTTGTACTCAATGATTGTGGAACGTGACGTAAATTATACATTGTCAAGTCGCGTTGTGCTCCTACAAATGAAATCGAACTGTAAAGAAAGATTATAATTATTAGGCTAATTTTTTTCATTGCTAATTATATAAAAAAGAATAAATTATTTTAAAGTTGGTTTAACACTTGTTTTAATTCCAAGCATCAATTTTAAGGAATTACTTTCCGTGAGTTTAATTGGTTTAGTAGAACTACCAGCGTCTAATTTTCCTGTTATCTTTATATATTTTGCTCTTTTCATATTGTTTATATTCTCTTTGGTAATAAGAAAAGTTAGTGCTGTATTCCTACCCTCTATAACAGTACCATTTCCATCAGTTATCCCTGCAATCAATACGTTTGTCAAACCTACATTTTGATTCTTTAGATTCAATAAATCAAGTGGTTGATTGAGCTCATTGCGTATTATTGATTTATTTTCATCCAATAAAATCAAACTTCCTTTGACGTCAAGAGGGAATTTATTTGTTGCCAATAATTTAATTTCTAAATAATCCAACTTCAAATCACCATTATCTAACTTGAAGTCCAATGTGTCATTGATCTCTAAATTTGTTGCATAACCCTCTAATGGAAGTTCGGCGGAAGCTTTTATAATTAGGTAACTTTTATCGGTGATAAAACCAATAGAACTAGTTTGATTTGCTTTTGGAGTCACCGAATAATAAAGGGTTTTCTCACGGGATGAGATGAGTTGGTCGATGCCATTCGCTTGAAGTGTTATATATCCTTCTTCGGTAATATTCGAATTACTAATTAATATCTTATCAATGGATGCAGCATCATAACGATTACTTATTCCTTTACTTTTAATGGTATTATTGATTGAGATTGGTAAAATTTTATTAGTTAAATGATCTCTAGAATTAATATTATTTAAGGCAATTTCTATTGGGAATCCAAAACTATTTTCAATACTAAATTTCACACGAGGATTTGTTAAACCAAATTCACTTGTTGTAGCATTTTTAATCAAGTTTATTTCCACGGAATCTTGTAAATTTTCTGAAAATGCTCCAAATTTACCTTCTGCATAACTTATTCCAAATTCTTTAATCGATAAATTTAAATCAATAAAATTCACTGCTGTTACTTTCTTTCCACTACCAATTAAAGTAGATGTAATGTTTATTTTAAATTCACCAGTCGGATTAATTGTCCCTCCTA
>CALPOI020000065.1 GCA_943325145.2 Candidatus Planktophila lacus
GAAATCATGGCAAAAGAAGTAAACATAGAGAAATTAAAAGCGTTGCAACTTACAATGGATAAGTTAGATAAAACCTACGGAAAAGGAAGTGTAATGAAATTGGGAGATGCACCGATTGAAGAGGTAGAAGTCATTTCAACAGGATCGATTACCTTGGATTTAGCGTTGGGAGTAAACGGTTTTCCAAAAGGAAGAATCATCGAAATTTACGGACCGGAGTCTTCAGGAAAAACAACATTAGCGATTCATGCGATTGCAGAATGTCAGAAGAATGGAGGAATTGCAGCATTCATTGATGCAGAGCACGCATTCGATCAATTTTACGCTAAAAAATTAGGGGTAGATGTTCAAAATTTATTGGTTTCTCAACCAGACAATGGAGAGCAAGCATTGGAAATTGCAGATAACTTGATTCGTTCAGGAGCGATTGATTTAATTGTAATTGACTCTGTAGCTGCATTGACACCGAAAGCAGAGATTGAAGGTGAAATGGGTGACTCACAAATGGGATTACAAGCACGTTTGATGTCGAAAGCGTTAAGAAAATTAACAGGTTCGATTTCAAAAGCGAAAACATGTTGTATTTTCATTAATCAGTTACGTGATAAAATTGGTGTAATGTTTGGAAATCCTGAAACTACAACTGGAGGTAACGCATTGAAGTTTTACGCGTCAGTTCGAATTGATATTCGTAAAGCAACCCAATTGAAAGACGGTGAAGAGGTAATTGGAAACCGTGTGAAAGTGAAAGTAATTAAAAACAAAGTAGCGCCACCGTTTAGAAAAGCAGAATTCGATATCATGTACGGTGAAGGAATATCCAAAGTTGGAGAGATCATCGATTTGGGTGTTGATTTGAACATTATCAAAAAGAGCGGTTCTTGGTTTTCTTACGGAGAAACAAAATTAGGTCAAGGTAGAGATGCAGTGAAAAACCTAATTGGAGACAATCCTGAATTGATGGAAGAATTGGAAGCAAAAATTAAAGATTCATTGACAAAAACAGATGTGAATGAATTATTAATTGGAGACGAAGAATAATTAAAAATCCCCTTTTAAGATGAGGTCATCGAAAAAGGGGATTTTTTCAAAAAGAATATCGATAGAAAATTATTCTTTATTGCGCATTAAAATCCGAGCAGTTTGTTCGGATTTTTGCGTTAGTAGAATATGTTTATCCAAAGTAACGCGTTCAATAGTAGCAGAATCATAATGACGAATTGTAACAAGTTCTAACTCTTTTACAATTGTTACATCGTAATTCAATGCTAATTCAGCAGCGAGTTGATCTAAAATAATCGGTTTGGCATCAACGACAAAATCAAAGCTAATCGCCGAATTTTGCATCATATTGATTTGAACACCATTTGAAGAGATACAATCGAAAATTTGACGTAGATTTTCTTCTACAATAAAGGAGAAATCTTTTGGTGTAACTTCAAACATCACCTGGTTCATTTTAAAAATAAAGGAAGGCACCAGCGTATCAAATTCCGTAGATTGCGAAATAATAGTTCCTTCCAAAGAAGGATCAACAAACGATTTCACATAAAGTGGAATGGATTTATTTTGAAGTGGTTTGATTGTTTTTGGATGAATGACAGTAGCACCATAATAGGCCAATTCAATCGCTTCTTGAAATGAAATTTGGTTTAATTTCACAGTGTTATCGAACCATTTTGGATCTGCATTTAACATTCCAGGCACATCTTTCCAAATAGTCACCGATTGTGCATCCAAGCAATAGGCAAAGATAGCTGCAGTGTAATCGGATCCTTCTCGTCCTAGAGTAACAGTAGCTTTCTCGTTGGATCCTCCAATAAATCCTTGTGTAATTAATATTTTGGAGGTTTTAAATAACGCGGGTACTGTTTCAGAAATTGCTTGTTGGGTCAATTCCCAATTAACTGTTCCGTTTCTGTAGGTTGAATCCGTAATAATTAGTTTTCGTGCATCCAACCACGCTGCTTCAAACGTTTGATCTACAAGGTATGCTTCAACAATATAAGTACTAATCACCTCTCCCAACGAAACAATTTGATCGTATTCAAAATCATAATTTGAAGAAAGCGGTGTTTTACTTTTATCAAGTAAGTTATTAAATGTAGCTTCTAAAAAATTCATCACGGCCTTATGTGGCTCGGAAAAGAGCTGATCAACAATACCTAAGTGGTATTTAAGTGCTTCGTTCACATAATAGTTGAAACCAGCAATGTCTTTTGACCACAAAGCATTCACTACTTCCTCCAGTAAATTGGTTGTCTTTCCCATTGCGGATACAACAACAACAATTTTCTCATTTGGAAACATGGAGAGCACATTGGCTACATTTTTAACAGCTTTTGCATCCTTTACTGAAGCACCACCAAATTTAAAAACGATCATAGTAATTAATTTTTAAGTTAATTATCGAGAGAAAACTTCCATTTTTGGATAAACACAAAACGGAGTGATATAAAAAAACGATTTACCAACATCGAACTTGGAGCTGATGGTAAATAATTATAGCCAGTTTGTAAGTGAAATTGGGCTAATTTGAAACCTACAACAGGACTAATTCCTAAAGCGTTGGTGGAATAATCCGTCCTGAAAATAAGATTTGCTCCGTATGTCAAGTTCATCCGACCTTTTTTGAACCAATAACCAGCTTCATATCCGAGAACATTATTGGATAAATCATAATTTACACCTGCATGCACAGCTTGTGTTTCGGGTTTAAAAAGTGCTAATTCTTTCAATTGGTATTCCACACCGAATTCTAAACTTGAAAATTTTCCTCGTTGAAGTCCAAGATAAGGACCGAATTTTTCTAAATCAATTCCAAATGATGTGAAATTTGAATTTTGTGCACCTATCAACGATTGACTAAAAATGTTTGTAGATACAAACATCAAAAGCAGTAGGATATATGTAGGCTTAATTTTTTTCATAATTGAAGTAAATACGACGTAATTCTAAGGAATCAGTAGTTTTAATACCAAGACTATCCGCGATTTCTTTCGCTCGAATGACTTCTTTTTCTGAGTAAGAGGTGGATTTGAAATTTTCTGTAATAAATAGTTTGCTTTCCTTTAAGTACGGAATTGTTGCTAAAGATAATTTTGATACTGGTGCGTATAACAAGGATTCATTGAGTGTATCTGTTGGAATTAATTCTGTTTTTTCTTGTACAGATGCAATTAACAAGAACAACGTACTCATAAAATACAAGGTTTTAACAACAGAAAAAAACACACCTCCCAGTTTATTTAAGAGACTTAATTGCGCAATTTTAATCACTTTTTCCAGCATCTTACCTGTAAAATAAATACCAACAGCAATAACAATAAAGGTAAGTGCAAATGAGATGATCGGAAGATAGATAGAAGATACACTCAATTTGTCTTTAATTAAATCTGAAGTATAGTCAGAAAAATGGATTCCACAGTAAATACCTACCAATAAAGCAAGTACAATAAAAATTTCAATAATGAATCCCCTTTTAAACCCTTTCCATGCAGCTAGTAACAGTGGAACTAAAATTAATATATCGATAAAATTCATCTAGAAGTATTTCAAGTTGTTAGTTGTCTATAATTGTTAGAAAGTACATTTTTATGTTAGATGTTAATTAACAATTGAACTTTAAATTTAGTATAAAAAACGTTTGATGGTATTTTAAGCGCTATAATTTGCGATAAGTTAAAGTGTGATATATGTTTCTGATTTATTTTTGCTTTTAAAATGACAAATTAATCGATCATCAGCTCAGCTGGTTTTTACTTTTGATTTACTATCAGCTCCACTGGATTTTTAATCCTGCTGAACATTTTTCGTGTAGATACATCAGCTCGGCTAGTTTTTAGTTCAGGATTAAAAATCCTGCACAACGGTAATTTTATGAATGCGCAAAATTTAATAAATTTGAAAATAATGAATTAATGACAAAGTGAAAAAAATCATCTATCAAAAACTAAGAGCAAGTTATTTTAATTTTTACAAAGAGGGAAGTAAGGTATTGTATGATAAAAAAGCCCACGTGTTTAAAGAGCAATTCAAAATTGATGATTATATAAAAAACTATGAAGCAATAGGTCCATTTGTGTATTTTATTTCTGATTATTCAAGATTTAATTTTACACACGTAGGGGGAAATACAGAGCTTTTATTGGGATATAAAAATGAAGAAATTGAAGGAAAAGGTTTTGGTTTAACCTACAAACTGGTTTCACTTAAAGACATTGTTCGATTATTGCGTGGAGCTAGTTTTTTTTGGAAGCACTTTAAATCTACACCAATTGACGACAGAAAATATCTTAGGGTAAACTATACTTTAACCTATAAAAGAAAGGATGGTTCTACATTTGAGGGTTTTCAGCAAAATCGACCAGTTTTGTTCAATGAGAAAGGAGATCCAATTTATTTTTTGAATATAATTACCGACATTTCAGATTTAAAGTCCAAATTAACACCGCATGAACATTATATTTTAAATGTAAAAAACCCTTTAAAAGTGGAGAAGTTTCAAATAAAATTGGAAGATTCAGATATTTTTGATAAAATCGTAAGTCCTGCTGAATTTAAAGTTTTAGATTTGATAGCAGAAGGTTTAAGAACAAAAGAAATTGCTGAAAAGCTTTTTTTGAGTGAACATACGATTAATATTCATCGAAAAAATCTATTGCAAAAATTAGATTGCAGCTCTTCTTCTCAACTCGTGAAAAGAGCGATGATGGCAGGTATTTTGTAATTATGGATTAATGGTAACATCATTGGAATAAGACCGTTACAAAAAATTTTAATTTTCAATAGTAAATTGTGGTGTAAAATTTTTAATCCGTCTCGATGGATAACTTTTGTAACGGTCTTAATTTATGGCTTGAGTTGTTTATTAGTTTACTCTGAAACAATTAAATGAACCGTCAATTGTCACGCTTCCAGAGGGTAAGTTTGTCATCATATCGAAAGTTGATACTTTACCTTTTATTGTTCCCTTTAAAATACCTCCTTTTGATGATGGTATTTTTGAATAAGTTATAGTAATATAGTCGTCATTTTTAGCAACGAAGTACCCAGTCATTCCATTTTCAATGATAAATATTTCTGGAGCATACATTTCATTTGTCCCATTTTTAAAGGTTTTGTTTTCAAATTTTTTATCCTTTGTTGCAATGCTAAATAGAAAATTTTTAGCTTCATTTTCGAAAGCTACTAAAGCAGTTGTATCGTTTATTTCACAAATGGCTTTCGTTGTTGTATCTCCTTTACTTGTCCCTTTCCAAGAATAGTTTTTACTTCCAAATTTAACGTCAAATGCAAATACTTCTGTGGAAGTAGTAGTTGGTGATGTAGTTGAAGGTGTTACGGCTTCTTTTTTACAAGAAGTTACAGATAAGGCGATTACAACGAATCCTCCCATTACTTTTTTGAATTGTTTTTTAAGCATTTTTTTTAATTTTAAGTTTGGGACAAAATAATTACCTAGTTAAAAATCTTACAATAGCTATTTTTAGCTATTTTTTTGGTGTGTTTTCAATCACTTAAACAGTTAATGTAATTATTGAATAATTTTTCTGTAATTCAGTATTACTTATGTGATGGAGAATATGAAGTTAAGTTCACTGATAAAATTCAAGTTTATGGAAAATAAAGTAGTATTGCACCGCATCATTAAAACAAGTCCAGAAAAATTATTTCGTGCATTTTCAGATCCTGTTGCTTATGCAAGTTGGATTCCGCCTTATGGTTTTTTGTGTACTGTTCAACAAATGGACTTCAAAGTGGGAGGTACTTACGCAATGACATTTACAAATTTCACAACAGAAAGTAGTCATTCTTTTGGAGGTGAGTTTGTTGAGATACTTCCAAATGAATTTTTAAAGATCACAGATGTTTTTGATAATCCAGAATTACCAGGAACGATGGTTACTTCCGTATGGTTCAGAAAAGTAGTTTGTGGCACTGAAATTAAAATAGAGCAAAGTGGAATTCCTTCTGTAATTCCTCTTGAAATGTGTTATTTAGGGTGGCAAGAATCGATGGATAAGTTAACTAAATTGGTGGAGCCTTCCATTCAAGATGCGTAATTGAATCAACGAATTAAGAGGTATAAATCCCTTTTTTTCCTGAAATAAAGTAGGCTGTAAAGCATCCAATTGCCAGATAAATACCATATTGAAATCCAAATAATTCCATCCCCATTACCGTACAAGCGATGGGGGTTTTACTTGCGCCCGCAAAAATTGCCACAAAACCAATACCTGCTAATAATTCTGTAGGTATTGGGAACAGGGAACTGAGGGCACTTCCTAATGTTGCACCAATAAAAAATAAGGGTGTCACTTCGCCTCCTTTGAATCCAGTGCTGATTGTTAAAGTGGTTAAAAGTAGTTTTATAATAAATGTTTCATTAGCAGCTATTTGTAGAAAAGATTTTTGGATTGTTGGGATGCCTAATCCACTGTATTCGTAGATGCCTGTAAGTAGGATGATAACAGCAATAAAACTACCTCCAATAAATGGTCGTAGAGGAGGAAAGGTGATTTTTTCAAATAGCATCTTCCAAAAAGAAGTACAGTAAATAAACAATCGAACAGTGATCCCAAACAAGCAACTTGCAACTACTATCCAACCAATTGTGCGCAATGAATAGTGTACAGAAAGATCCAATGCATAATGTGTATGAGTGATTCCCCAAAGTTCACAGGTATAGTAAGCAACGTAAGCACTTAGTACACATGGAATAACTGCTTTGACTGAATAGTTCCGAATGAAAACTAGCTCTAATGCAAAAATAGTTCCTGCGATGGGTGTTCCAAATACCGCAGAGAATCCGGCTGCTATCCCCATGTAAATCAGTAATCGTTGTTCTGAAACGCTAAATTGTTTCAGCCGGTTCCATTGAGCTGTAAGTGCGCCTCCAATTTGTACGGCTGTTCCTTCTCTACCAGCAGAACCTCCAAATAAGTGTGTTAGTAGTGTACTAACAAGTATCATTCCACTCATTTTAAATGGTATAGAAACTTTAGGGTCACGGAGACTTTCAATTAAGAGTAAATTCCCTTTCGAAGCTGAACCTCCCCATTTATAATAAGAATAGCCAATTAGAAGACCCGCAATTGGCAATCCTAAAATGATCCAATGGTGATCGGTACGAAAAGTCGTGACAAAATTCAGACTTGAAAGAAAAAAAGCACCTACTGAACCGATGATTGCACCCGAACTCAATGCAATAAGTGTCCATACAACTAATTGTTTACTAGTTTCAATGAATTTTTCACGATTGAAAATGAAGTTGAACATGTTGAATTCGGTTTTGCTGCATAAAAGTAGATGTAATTTTCTTTGTAACGGAATTCCACATAGAGTTGTTTGTTAGAAGTTGTAGATGTATTACTTTCGTTCATCAAATTTTTCGCGATGATCGTTACCATTGAAAATGATTATTTAAGTGTTTCCATTCAAAAGAAGGGAGCAGAGTTGTGTATTTTTCGTTCTAAAAAATCGGGCACAGAATTCATGTGGAATGGGGACCCTGCTGTTTGGGGGAGTTTTGCCCCTGTTTTATTTCCAATTATTGGTTGCCTGAAGGACAATGAGTTTTATTACAAAGGAAAGAAAGGTACTGTACCAAAACATGGATTTATCCGAAACAATGAGGAATTAATTGTTACTCAAATCAATGAAACAACGGTTGAATTTTCTTTCAAGTATTCTGAAAGAACATTGGAAAATTATCCTTTTATGTTCGAGTTTAAAGTTCGCTATCAATTAGTTGGTCCTTCGTTAGAAGTTCACCATTCTATTCAAAATCATAGTGCTACAGATCCGCTTTATTATTCCGTTGGAGGTCATCCTGCATTTAAATGTCCGTTTTATGAAAATGAAACGTACGAAGATTATTACTTGGAGTTTGAACAAGAGGAAACCGTTGATACTTGGGAAGTAACGAAAGATGGATTAATTGATACAACAACAAAACCGTTATTGGTACAACAAAGAAAACTATCCTTGTATCCAACAATTTTTCAAAACGATGCATTGATTTTGAAAACCTTGAAATCACGTTCTGTTCAACTTAGGAGTAAAAATCATTCTACTTATTTACAAGTTGATTTCGAGGATTTTAATTACTTAGGATTGTGGGCAAAGCCGAATGCACCGTTTATTTGCATTGAGCCATGGTTGGGAATTTCGGACAGTGTAGGTGCAACCAAAGATATTTCAGAAAAAGAAGGGATACTGAGTTTAGCGCCTTTGAGTGAGGGGAGGCATACTTATTTTATTAAAATACAGGAGGAAACTTAATCTTTAAAAGATAGAGTAAAATTATAGTATTTTATGGTCAATAAAAACCCCACAACTTTCAAGTTAAATTGAAGGTGTGGGGTCATGTGTTTTTAATTCTGTTTTAGAATTGGAATCCGAACTTAAGTTGGAATTCTAACGGAAATCCTGTAGTTAAATACCATCCAATACCTTCACCGATACCAGCATAATAACTTTCGTCAATGCCAGCTTTATAATTATAGACAGGCGGTGTAACTAATCTAACACCAGTTAAAGGTTCAATTGTAAAATGATTACCTAACAAAAATTTGTATCCACAGTTTACTCCAAAACCAAAAGTTGACCATCTTTTGTTTTCTACAGCTCCCCCGTATAGGTCATAATCTAAAGTTGATAAATTACCGTAAATAAGTTTCCCCTGGCAAAAAAAACCTTCTGTATTACCATCTCTTTTACCATAAATTCTAATAAATGGTTCAAAAACAGGTCCTGTCCAGTTAACTAAGTAATAATTCATATTCATACCATAACTTGCTCTTGATTTTAGTGGCATCTCATATTGTAATCTTATTTTTGTATTCAGTAATCCAATTGTTCCTGAAGCATGTCCTTTAAAATTTTGAGCATAACTCATGCTTGTGATAAAAAATACTGTAAATAGTAATGCAATTTTCATTTTCATGTTTAAAATATTAAATTTTCCTACTCGTTTGACTTTTCGGTTTCGCCCCGTTTTTTTAAGTGTTTTCTGGACTACACTTTTTTTGTTTTTTATGTACTTCCACAGTTTTAAAGTTATGGAAATAACTATTATCGTTGCGAAGTTAACAATAATTATGTTTTATTATCATTATTTATCAAAAATAATGATAAAATACAAATTTACTTGTTGTTTAATTATTTTCAAAACCTGATTTTTAATAGGTTTTAGTCGGTTTGTTCTCTCTACTTTCGTCAACAAACTTATAACTCATCAATATGCCTTCCATACAATTTTTAGGTGCTGCAGGAACAGTCACTGGATCAAAATATTTATTCATCAATGGTGAGCACAATATTTTGGTGGATTGCGGTCTTTTTCAAGGAATTAAAAACTTGCGTGAAAAAAACAGAGAAAAATTACCAATAAACGTACAATCCATTCATTCTGTTGTCATTACCCATGCCCATTTGGACCATTGTGGGTACATTCCAGTTTTAGTGAAGCAGGGATATACAGGTAAATTTTTAATGACACCTCCAACCCGTGACTTGGTGGAATTAATTTTATTGGACAGTGCCAAAATTCAAGAGGAAGAAGCTAAACACGCTAACGAAGAAGGGTATTCCAAACATTCGCCTGCGTTGCCCTTGTACACAATTGCAGAGGTAGAACAGTGTTTGGAACGTTTTGAAACACATTTTGATGAAGAATGGGTGCATTTGTCTCAGAATGTGGCGTTTCAATTCATTAAAAATGGACATATTTTAGGTTCGTGTAGTATTGAAATTAAATCGTTCGATAAAAAAATTGTTTTTTCAGGAGATTTAGGTCGCTCAAACGATGCGTTACTACCCCCACCCACTCCAATGAAAGGGGGAGATATTGTGGTAATGGAAAGTACTTACGGAGATCGACTTCATCCCAATGAGGATGCGTTGGATTTATTGGAAGAGGTAATTTTAACAACGTACGAACGCGGAGGTAATTTAATTATTCCAAGTTTTGCAGTTGGTAGAGCACAAGAAATTATGTTTTTAATCAATGAATTAAAACAACAAAAAAGAATTTCGGATATTCCGGTGTACTTAGACAGTCCAATGGGTACAAGTGCGACAGAAATTTTCTTGAAATATTCGCATTGGCACAAATTAGCACCCAAACAAGCGTATCAAATTGATCGCCACGTTACGTTTGTGAAAGACATGAAGGATACGTTTAAAGTGATTAATAACGAGAAACATAAAATAATTATTGCAGCGAGTGGCATGATTACAGGAGGGCGTGTTTTAAGTTACATCAAAGAACTTGGATGGAATCCTTTGAATACCATCTTATTAGTTGGTTATCAAGGTGAAGGTACGCGAGGTCGTTCACTGAAAGAAGGGGCGCGTGAATTGAA
>CALPOI020000066.1 GCA_943325145.2 Candidatus Planktophila lacus
AATTAATGGGGTTGTCATATCACCTGATTCTAAAATTCTCAAACTTGTGAGAACCATAGCTATTCTAAAAGCGATTAGACCTAAACGACGAACAGTTGCCATGTATTCCAAACTTTGGAGTGCGAGGTAAGTATCTTGCAATTCTTTAAAGAATTGATTGAATTGTACTTCTTGGTCTTTGGTTAATTTGAATTGAATTTGTTCTTCTTTTAGCAGTGATTCATATAGGTTAAAAAATTGTTGTCCTAATTCATCAAAATAACTATCCAAACCATCCTCATATTTAGATTCAAAAACATTTTTCCAAGTTGGTGTTACGTTCATGTAATAAAACATAAATCGACTAAATAACCCATTTTCTGCATTTGGAATAAGTGCTGAAATTTGTTTGGGTGTACCTGATAATAGACAAGCTAAACAAGGATTATCAATGTCTACGTATTCTCTATCTGTTCTTCTGTAATAACTGATTGTTTCGTGATGAAATGCTTTTCGGAATCCATCACTGTAATTACCATAATCAGATTTAAAAGCTTGTGCTAAGGTATCACCCTCCGTTTCAAAAATCAATCCACTACCTCTGTTATCATTCAATAATTGAAATGCGCCTGTTGCGCTATTATTTGCAGGAATGAACAACATCTTTTCGGGTGGAGGAAGCGGTTTAACTGCATCAGAACCTTTCTTTTTTGCTCTATTGTATTCTTGTAATTCAACATCATATTTTTCACGTAATAACTTCGATTCGATTCGTTTTTTCTTGTGTATGAGTTGCACTAATTGTTTACAATGTACTAATCGCCCTTTACCTGCTGAAGCCTGCGCTGTGATAAATAAAAATAGATTTGCAAAGACTTTCTTTCCATCATAAATCCCAACTATTTTAGGCAGACAAGAACTCAATGAAACAATTGAACCTAATAACAATAAATCTCGTTCTTCATTGCTTGAAGCAACATCAACAACTTTTTGAAGGAAATGAGGAAGTTGAGGAAATATAGTATCTGATAACAAAGGAACATTCACTTTTTCAATCTCAATTTCCTTGGTTTCCTCTATTTCCTTTCTTTCCTCAACTTGTTTGTTTTTTATATTGATACCCGCTTGTTTACATTGGTAATAAAAAGTTCTGATTGAAATTCCATTACCTTTTGCTTTCAAACAACTTGAAAATTGTTCATCACATTCTTTTTGATTATAACTACTATTGAATTGACTAATTCTATGGAAATACTCTCTACCTGATTCTTGAAATTCTTCTGCTAAAGCAAAACCTACATCTCTCCATTCTGCATAAGAAGGAGCAATATCCGTTTGATTCATTTCAATTTCATTAATGATTTTTTCTAAATCAGTACAAGATTCATTTCTGAATCCTGTACTGCTGATTGTTTTGTTTTCTTTAGGATTGTTTTTGTTCTCAATCCATTCAAAGGGGTTAAATTCTTTCTTCATAATTCTCAATATATTTTGGATTGATATAACAGTTTCTATCATGTGGAACGAAGCAGGCTCTTGAAACATCTTTGCCTGATGCATCCACTTTTAGTTGGTATGTTTTGAGTAAATAGTTTGCTATTCCATTAAAGTATTCCAAGTGTGTTGCTTTCATTAAATCAATAGAAACAATCCATTTCAATCCATCGCCAGATGGAGAAGTGAATAAAAGTTCGGTTTCAAAGTATTCATCATTTAACAGGAATTGTTTAACCTCTTCAACATTTGATAATTCATCTAAATCAATTGTCAATAGACCTGAATGTTTGATTAAACTTTTATCTTCTCTTTTAAAAAATGTACCCGAGAATGTAACGTAATCAAAATTAGTTGCCTTGTATTGTTTCGCTTCTTTATTGTCTGTTATTGCTCTTAGTTCTTCCGTTTTATGAGCAAAAGTAACATCACGAATAAAGGTGTACATATCAAAAAGAGAAACATTATCCAATGGAGTTGTATTCTTGATTGGAGCTTTGAAATAACTGAATTTTTGCAAAGACTTTTTAATCAAATTGTTATTCGTTTCCATGATCTATCTTTTTTGAAGATGAATAATTGGATTCCAACATTATTTGAATATCCTCTGCTTTGTAATAGAATTTACCATTGATTCTGCTAAACGGTAATGTTCCATTATCACGCATTGATTGAAGTGTTCGTTTACTGATTTTTAGCAATAACATTACTTCTTGTCCGTCCATCCAAGTTTCGTTCAACATTGTTGATTTGGATTGTTTCACACTCATAATATATTCTTTTATGAGTGTGAAATCTTTGGACAATTCTTCCATTAATTGAATAACTTCTATCATAGCTTAACCCTCCCTTTTTTAAGTAAATAATTAGCCGCTTGTTGTTCAATCTCTGATGTGGAAGCACTTCTATTACTTAATAACCAATTGTCTATTTCTGTACGTTTGAAATAAATCTTCTTTCCATTCGGTTTGTAATGCGGAATGGTGTCTGTACTTGTTAGTTTGTACAGGTGTGAATGTGAAATTTCTAAATATTCACATGCTTCATTGAAACTCAATGCTTCTTTTTGTAATCTGTTTTGTTCTTTTAACAGGTTTTCAATTTGTTCGAGACGTTTAAAAATTTCGTCCATGATTAAAACTTTTTTAATTAAAAATGGACTCTTGCGCAAAAGTCATCAACGCTTATCGCTGACAAGACAAAATTCGCTCAACAAATTTGGTAGAATAAGAATGGAAATTTAGATAGGGCTGAAAGCCCCATCAATATAAGGATTATGAAAAAAGTGGTAATTTATAAATGGTAAATTGACAGCAAATTACCGCAATTTAACACGGTAATATTCTTTCAAGCCATGAATTGTCTTTTGCAAAATCTGTGACTTCTTGTTTATTTGTTAATAGTGTTCTGAATTGTTTATCTACATTGCAATTATATCGTAGGTCAAGAAATTTTCTAATATCAAGGTCTTTAATTTCTTTACTTGGCTTATTTGGTTGAAAATATCTTTTATTGAAAAAGTTTTTAGAAATTAAAATGTGGTAAATTTTTGCAAGTTCACTTAGTTGACCGTGTTTTGCTAAGAATTGATATTTTTCTGAAATATAAAAGTTCTCATAAAGTTGAGTTTCAAACTGAGCGAATCTATCAGGATTTTTAATGATTGATTTATAATCAAGTACTCCTTTTCTATTTTCTCTAATATCATTTTTAATTGGATTAAAAGAAACTTCTTTTTCCTTGAAGTCCTTAATTTCCTCTTTAACTAATGGTTCAGATATTCTGTTTTCTCTTTTTGAGATTATTAATTGTTTTTCTAAATCATTAAAATGTAATTCCAATAAATCTTCAATGGAATAATAATCTTGATCAATTTCATTTTTAAAGTTTTCTTGAACCTCAATATATATAATTATCAATTCAAATTTTAACAAATGAAGTATGTATACATTATCTGCTAAATCTTTATTGTTTGAGTTAATCTCTTCAAAATTGTACCCCTTTTCATTTATACATTCAGCTGTCTTTTTTAATAGGTTTTTTAAGGTATTAAAAACAACTTTGAATAAATATAATTTCTCATCTAAAGTATCAGATTTTGAAATGTAATCAATTTGTTTATTTAAGAAATTGATCCTTTCGTTATTTATAATCTTTGAGTAATACTTTCTTTTATTTGTTAATGCCTTTTTGTAATCTAAATCAAAAAATGGATTGTATTGAATTTTTGTTGTTTCAATTTCGGTAAGTAATTCTTTGAATTTTGTATCTGAATGTTTTATCATCCAAGGCCTTAAACTCAACAATAGAATTTCATTAAATATAGGTAGCTCTGGATTCATAGTTTAATTTTGATAATGTTAGCTGCTTCGATTTTCTTCTTGTCAATTACCTTTCCATAAATTTGAGTGGTTCTCAGTTCTTTATGGCCAAGCAATTTTGAAACGGTATAAATATCTGTACCCATAGTTAATTGAAGAGTTGCATAGGTATGTCTTGCACAATGGAACGTAATGGTTTTTGATACTCCTCCTTTCATTACCCATTGTTGTAATTTAAGGTTATGCCAAGCACTGTATTTTAAATTACTAAAAACTCTTTCCTCTCCCTCAACAGGTTCACCTAATAATTGTCTTGCTTGTTCAGAAATAGGCAATGTTTCAGCTCCTTTTGTTTTCTTTTGTCTGAAACGAATATACCAACCTAAGTCATTAGAATGTTGGACTTCTGACCAAGTTAATTTTTCTATGTCGGACCATCTTAAACCAGTTAAACAACTAAATATAAAGGCTGTTTTAAGAATTGGAATTTCACATTCTTCTTTAACCACACTTTGTAATTCTTCTAAGGTAAGGAACTCTCTTTCAGGTTCTCCTTCTTTTATACCATCAACTTTTTCAGCTGGATTATTTGGTATGTATCCATCTTTATATGCTTGCTTTATTGCAGCTTTAAATTTGGCAAAATAGGAGTGTTTTGAATTTTGGGATAGTATTGCACCTCCTTTGGTAATTTTCCCTTTGTCTAAATACTCTCTGAAATTTTGAACTAACTGAATATCTAACTGACCGAATGTGATACCATTTGGAGCGAAATTCTTCAAGTGTTTTAATGTACTATCTCAATTTCCGTAGTTTCCTTGACTATCGAATCTTTTATTTGCGAGGATTTCAAAGTAAGCTATAAAACTTGCTTTAAGTTTCTCATTATCTCTAAAACCAAATACACCATTTTGAATTTCAATTTGTCTCTGCGCTCTTATGCTTTCAGCTAATTGCAGTGTTTTCTTATTGAGTTCTTTTTGTTCTTTAGTTGGATTGGTTTCATCTAAATACAAACTAAGGTATTCGGTTTTACGAGTTCCTTTATGGTAATAATCTAAATAAAGACTTGTTTTACTACCTTTTTTTCTTTGTCTTAAAGTTACTTTCATTAGGCAATTATTTAAAGAGTTTTTCTAATTCTTGTCTGTTTATTATTTTCTTTCTTCCAAACTGTTTGAATGGAATCTCACCACGTTTGAGCATTCTTTGTATTGACCATCTACTTACTCCAATTAAATCGGAGATTTCATTAATGCTCATAAATTGTTTGTCGTTTAGATCCTGGTGTTGTATTGGTTTTCTTCCGACTGTTTTTGTAGTCACCGAAAGTGTTGTTTGCTGTTCGCTAAGAGTGGCTTGTATTTTTTGTTCTCTCACTCTTTGTTTGTATGCTCGTTTTCTACAGACGTCAGAACAGTTTTTTGTAACAGTCGTTTTAGCTATGAAAATGCTTCCACAGATTGTACAGGTTTTCGGTATTTGTATATTACTACTCATAAATGGTGCATTGTGTAGCAACATGGGTCAATATGGGGCATTATGGTGCATCATATCTCCATATTTTATTACCAACAAATTTGGGCAACAAAATATCATGTTGGGCAACAGATTAGCAACAAAAATAGTGATAATATAGGAAAGTGGGCAACAAATAAAAGAAAGAATTTGTTGTAATATATAAGAAAAACAAGTAGTTAGAAAATAAAAGAAAAGTAATTACTTCCCAATACAGAACTTACTAAAGATATTTCCCAACAAGTCATCCGTTGAGATATCCCCCGTAATATTACCCAAATGATACATCCCTTGACGAATATCCATCGCGATAAAATCACCTGTCGTTCCGTTTTCTAATCCTTCCGAAGCTGCTCGAAGTGCTGTGGCAGTTTTTTGTAACTCCTCTACGTGACGTGCATTGGTTACAATCACCTCTTGTTGGATATCCACACCTTGTGTAATCTGTGCTACCATCCACGTAGATAATTCGGAAATTCCTGCGCCTGTTAAGGCAGATAAAGACAAGGATGGTACATTTTCAATTAGAGTAACATGCTGTACATCCGTTTTATTGAGAACTAACAATACGTGTTTATCAGGATTGTTTGCTTGAATTTCTGATGCCCATCTTGCTACTTCCTGTACATCTTCTCGAGTAACATCAGCTAATACCAACACCAATTGGGCTTGTTGAATTTTTTGTTTGGAACGTTCGATACCGATTGCTTCAATTTTGTCGCTATCTGAATCGCTTAATCCTTCACGAATACCTGCGGTATCAATCAATCGGAACAAAATTCCATCGATGTTTAATGTTTCTTCAATCACGTCGCGGGTTGTGCCTGCAATATCACTCACAATTGCACGTTCTTCGCCCAACAATTGGTTCAATAAGGTACTTTTCCCTGTATTTGGTGCGCCGACAATGGCCACTGGAACACCATTTTTCAAGGCATTCCCCAAATCAAAGGAGCGAATTAATTTTTGGATATACGTCAACACCTCTTTTACCAAGGCTTTTAATTCTGTACGATCTGCAAATTCGACGTCCTCTTCCGCGAAATCTAACTCCAACTCTACCAAACTCGCAAAGTGGATTAACTTCTCGCGTAATTCGCGCAATTCACTGGAAAACGACCCACGTAATTGGTTCATCGCGACTTGGTGTGCACGCTTGCTTTGGGACGAAATCAAATCTGCCACCGCTTCTGCTTGCGACAAATCCATTTTTCCGTTCATAAACGCACGCATGGTGAATTCACCTGGTTGCGCCGTACGACATCCCTTTGCTATCAGAATTTGTAAAATTTGTTGTTGAATATAAGTCGAACCGTGACACGCAATTTCGACGGTTGGTTCGCCAGTAAAACTTTTACCACCAAACAGTACAGTTAACAATACCTCATCGATAATTTCTTCCCCATTTCGTATACGACCAAAATGTGCAGTGTGAGTACCTACTTGATTTAAGTCCTTCGAAAAAATAGACGAAACAATCTCAAATGCTTTTTCACCAGAAACTCTGATGACAGCAATCGCTCCTATTCCGTTTGCCGTAGAAAGTGCACAAATTGTATCGCTGTTTTTACCTATGTAGTTCATTTTTTAATTTTATTGTTACCTTATTCAGTCTTCTGTAAGCTCAGACTGACCGAGAAGAGATTTTAGTATTTTTTAAGTATCAGATAAGGATCGTATCAGGCTGAGATTATCGAGGCCTACTTTAACCCTGTTTTATTTTATTTTGTATTGTCCAACCTATCAATGTCGCGCGTTGTTTAGCCATTTCTGCTTTTTCACCTGTAAACAATTCGTTTACAGTTCCGTGAAACAACTCTATCCAACGGTCAAAATGCAATTTTTCCAAAGGCATTTGCATATGTTTATCCGTAACATTTGTAGTATAACCAGGTTCATCTAACAAAACAAACGACCAAAAATGAACCATCTTTGGCAAGTGTGCCTTAAAATCCAATCGAGTAAAAAATGGTGCTAATTCAACATCTTGTAATACCTTTTCGTAAAACGTATTTACTAAATTTTCTACATCTTGTTTTGTAGTGATATCGTTCATAATGATCTATTTTGGTTCTCTCATTTGACTTCGACTAGCTAAACCTCATTCAAAAACTTTAATCTTATTGTGTGTCAGATTAAGCTTTTCGAAACCTACTTAAACCACCCGGCGTATTTCACGTAATTGTCAGCAATGCGCTGTACCTCTCCTTTAAACAATTCGGGTGTTAAGGTTTTTACCTTTTTCGCTGGAACACCTGCATATACACTCCAAGACTCCACACGAGTACCTTCAAGTAAGACAGCACCTGCAGCAATGATGCAATTGGATTCGATGTAACAATTATCCATTACAATTGAACCCATCCCAATCAACACATTGTCTTCAACAGTACATCCATGAACCAATGCATTGTGTCCCACAGAAACATTATTCCCTAGATTAGTTTTCGTTTTTTCAAACGTCGCATGGATAACCGCTCCATCCTGGATATTTACTTTATTTCCAAATTTAATCGAATTTACATCTCCGCGAACTACCGCAGAAAACCAAACTGAACATTGATCACCCATCGTAACATCACCTAAAATTGTTGCATTTTCGGCAAACCAACAATCGTCACCATGACTTGGCGTAAAACCTCTACATTCTTTAATTAATGCCATAACCTGACTTTTTTCTTTTGCTTTTAAAATTAATCAATTAATGATAACAAATCTTCTGATTTTAATGATTTCAAAATGGAAGTATCTGTTTGTATAATATCAGAAGCCAATGTTTTTTTATGTTGTTGTAGCTCCATAATTTTTTCTTCTATTGTATTAGGAGTAATCAATCGAACTGCCATCACATGCTTTTCTTGTCCAATGCGGTAACATCTATCAATCGCTTGATTTTCAACAGCAGGATTCCACCAAGGATCTATCAAGTAAACATAATCTGCTTGCGTTAAATTGAGTCCAGTCCCCCCTGCTTTTAAACTGATTAAAAAGATTCGTATTTCATCATCCTCCTGAAATTCCGATACGATTTTTTCACGTTTAGTCGACTGTCCTGTAAGGTAGGCGTACTTCAAACCGTGTTTATCTAATTCCGCTTTTATCAAGTCAAGCATTCCAACAAACTGACTAAATACCAACACTTTATGATTACCATGTTTTTCAAGTAATTCCTCCATTAAGACGTTGATCTTCGCAGAACTGTCGCCATAAAACTCCTCTTCACTCAACAATGCGGGTGAATTACAAATTTGCCGAAGTTTCGTTAATGCCGACAATACAAACATAGAATCCAACTGTTTCTTTTGTGATTTAGACGCATTTAGATACTCCTTCATTTGCTCTTTGTAGGCATTGTAAACTTTGCGTTGATCAGGCTCCATTTCACAATACAAAACTATTTCAGTTTTATCAGGTAATTCTTTCGCTACCTGATCTTTCGTTCTTCTTAATAAAAAAGGATTGATCCGCTTTTGCAATTCTTTTGCACGTTGATCGTCTTTGAATTTATCTATTGGTATAGAATAAACTTCTCTAAACTGTTGTTGTGAACCTAGTAAACCCGGACACGCAAAAGAAAGTTGCGCATATAAGTCAAATGTATTGTTTTCAATAGGTGTACCTGTCATAACAATCCTATTCCGAGCTTGTAATAATCTCACTGCTTTGTAACGTTGAGAATCAGGGTTTTTAATTGCCTGAGATTCATCTAGAACTACATAGTTAAATTGGTAGGATTTTAATAATTCTATGTCAGACATCAACGTACCATAGGAAGTCAACACGACATCGAAATTGTCTAATGAGGTTAAATCAGTAACCCTGTCGCTTCCGTAAATAGTTCTTACCGTTAAAGAAGGTGCAAATTTGATGATTTCATTTTGCCAATTAAAAATCAATGAAGTGGGCAACACCACAAGATTCGTTGCTCCTTTATGTTTCTTTTTTTGAAGCATAAAAAAAGCAATCATCTGAAGTGTTTTTCCCAATCCCATATCGTCCGCTAAACACCCCCCAAAATTATAGTCATCCAAAAAATTCAGCCAATTCAACCCCTCCATTTGATAAGGTCTTAGTTTTGCCTTTAATCCTGTAGGTATTTTAATTTTTTCAATGGATTTAAAAGCGGCTAATTTATCTTTGTAAAATTGAATTTCATCACTTATTTCATTACTCAACAAAGCATCTTCATAAATCTCATTGATCAAAGAAAAATTCAATTTAGAAGTTCTAATCTTATCCTTTACGACTTCCCCAGAACGAAAATAATGCGCAAATTTCGCTATCCATTCATCTGGTAACAATCCATGCGTTCCGTCTGCCAACTTAACATAATTCGTTTGATTTTTCACCGCCTTTTGAAGCTGAGAAAGCGATACCCGTTGCTCACCAAACTCCACTCCTACTGTCGTCTCAAACCAATCAATCCCACTGGTAACGTTGACATTTATTTTTGCCTTATTGTGATTGTATAAATTGTTTTTTATTTTATTGAATCCCAACACAGTTACCTCTGTATCTTTCCACACTTCAAAGGCATCTAAAAACCATCCTTGCTCTAAAAATTCGCGTTTTGACAAATAATAAAATGATTGGCCAAATTGTTCTGAAAAATTCGGATGTTGTCGCAATAATATACTTATAAATCGATCTTCGTAAACAGAATCCCTATTCATTAAATAGCTTTCGCCCGCTGCATTGGATAACTCTAAATTCTTTTTTGTTAAAATAGGCAATTCAACATCTTGGTATTTCACAACTGGAGTAATCAAAATAAAATCCTCTGATTCAGATATATAAATAATTTTCTCTTTATTGATTTCGTTTATTGATGAATAATCGGCTTGTTTTACAGGCGCTTTTTTGAGATAGGAATAATCAATTGAAATGTTATTTTCAAGCTGTGAAAGCACATTGGATTTAAAATCTTTAAAGCCTTTTTCATGCACCAATACTTTCC
>CALPOI020000067.1 GCA_943325145.2 Candidatus Planktophila lacus
ACTTCGAAATTTCACCAGAACATCCACCAGGATTATAAGTTATAGTAATAACTTCAGAACCTTCATCAACGTTATCTTTAATTGGATCAATTATCAACTGAACTGAATCAGAATTTGCAGGAATAATTACGGAGCTTGAAAGTTGTTTAACATCAGTTCCATTTGCTGCAGTTCCCGAAATTTTATAATTAATAACGGTGTTAGAATTTATTTTCTGAGGAATTTTAAATGTAACAACTCCTTTGGAACAACCTTCTACCAAGTTCGTATCGGAAACAATGAGACCCGAAAAATTTTGTTGTTTAACTTCCGCTGCAACAACATTACTAGATAAACTACCTCCAAGTAAGAAAACCCCACTATCATAATTCTGATCTCCAACATCTGCTAGAGCAATTTTTAAATGGTATTTTTGTCCACAAATTACTTTTGCTCTTGCTTTCAAAGGCTTTGTAAATCCATCAAATCCAATTTGAGTAGATGTTGGATCAAACGCTTCATTAACAATAAAGTATTTTGAATAATCTCTCCAATTTGGATCTATATTATCACATATCACAGGATTATTTTTTTTGGACACATTTCCTGAATTAATCGAGTTAATGCTCACATTCGTTCCATTTGTACCTGGGACAATCGCTAAATTGTGCATTTGATACATTCCTCCAGAAGGATTAGGACCACTTAGAAAAAAACCAAATATATCATTAAAACTACTACAATTGAATTCAGGATATTCTTCAGATGCGAATACATATTCAAAATTTATTGAATCTGATTGCGGTATAAAATCAAATTCTAATACCACAGCATCATTTGTTTGCTTACCTGTTTTACTAATGATTGAATCTAATTCTTTATCTTGAACACCAGACCCTTGAATTCCAGTTGAACTATTTAAATTAGGTCCAATAGCATCTAATACATTACCCGTTGATAGCAATACACCTTTTGAAAGACCTAAATTAGTAGCGCCAACAATATCTTTGTATACAAATGAGGCTTTACTTAAATTAGAATTTCCAGTAAATGTAATATTTGATGCTTTCACACCGTATCCAAGCAAAACTTTTTCAACTAATTGTGTTGGCGATGTTGTTGAATTGAGCGATAATTGCGCGAAAATTTCTTTGCTTGCAAAAAAACTCAAAAAAACGATAAATAAGCAAGTGACTTTTTTATTCATAATTGTAATAATTTAAAAATCGTTTTTCAAAATAGAACCTTCCACCTATTACTGACGAAAAAAAAACATAACCGTTGTTCTTAAAACAAAAATATATTTTTTTTAACCGATGAATTGATTTTTCAGTTATTAAAATAAGAGTTAATATTTATATTTTCAAACTTATGATAATGAGAATATTAAAAACAAAACTATAATCTATTTAAAACAAGATAAAAAACTACGAATCATTTAGTATTTTCCAACATCGGAACAAAACTAAAATCACCAAAATTTTCTGTTATGAATTCAGTTTCAGTTTTTCGTGTAATTCTCTTCATTGTTTGTACTTCAATACTCCCAACAGGAATTACTATTACACCACCAATTTTTAATTGATTCAATAGATTATCAGGTACAGAGTTAGCGCCACAGGTTACTAAAATTTTATCAAAAGGCGCATCAATTGGTCTTCCTTTATACCCATCTCCGTAAAAAAGTTTTGGCGTAAATTTTAAAAAATCAATGATATGCTTTGCTTTGACAAATAACTCGCGTTGTCTCTCGATTGAATAAACCTTGCAACCTAATGCACATAAAATAGAAGTTTGGAAACCAGAACCAGTACCAATCTCTAAGACTTTCTCACCTTTATTGACATAAAGTAACTGTGTTTGAAATGCAACTGTAAAAGGATGAGAAATAGTCTGACCAGCACCAATTTGAAATGCTACATTAGAGTATGCCTGCTGTTCAAAAACAAGATCTAAAAAAAAATGCCTCGGCACTCTATCAAAAGCTTCTAATACTTTTTCATCAGTAATACCTAACGTTCTTAACTCTTCTACTAAAAATCTTCTTTTAGCTTGATGTTTGAATGAATCAATCATAAATACCTTAACTTATTTCACAAATTTACATCGAATAACAAAAGATGTCAACTCAAAATAACCAACATAGACGCGTTAAAAAATAATTTCATATAACCGTTGAATAATAAACATTGAAAGAATGCATAAAATCGGACAAAATCGAATAAATTTGCAAGAAAATATTGAGCATGTTTAATTTAAAACTATCTACCGATCCTAGATGGGTTGAAATCGCTTCAACAAACATTGAAGAACTTTTAACAGACCATGCTTGGTGTGAACAAAAAGCAGCCACTAATGCGATTACTCTAATTGCATATAACTCTGAACATCCAGAATTAGTAACTGAATTAACAAAAATATGTCAAGAAGAAATAGAGCATTTTGGACAAGTTCACGAAATAATTAAACAACGAGGGTACACTCTGGGACGCGAAAGAAAAGATCACTATGTAAACGAATTATTTCGTTTTATGAAGAAAGATGGTAGCAGAAACGATGCTTTAGTTGACCGATTACTTTTTTCTGCGATGATTGAAGCTAGAAGTTGTGAACGATTTAAGGTATTATCAGAAAATATCCAAGACGAAGAATTAGGTAAATTCTACAGAGAATTAATGATAAGTGAAGCAGGTCATTATACTACATTCTTAAATTTTGCCCGAAAATATGGCAATAAAGAAAAAGTTGATTTAAGATGGAAAGAATGGATAGCCTTTGAGAATGAATTAATTCAAAATTACGGTAAAAAAGAAACAGTGCATGGATAATGAAATGGATGGATTCTCAATAAATAAGAAATTAAGCTCGGATGAATTTTATTATTCCAAAGAAGGATACATTGTATTTACCGAAAAATACTTACTAAAAAGAGGATATTGTTGTAAAAATGGTTGTAAACATTGCCCTTACGGATTTAATCCAAAAAAAGGAGATTTCGAAAAAACAACAAAATAAAGTTAAGGGCAATATATTATTTAGTACCGTAAACGTGGTTAAATCACAAAAAAACACTTATTAATCAATTCAAATCAATCCCATTTTCAGGAAATTTCCCTTTAAACTGACTGAGCGTTATTTTGATAGACTTAATGTCTTCTTCAATATTTCCAGTTGGTTCAAAAATTGAATGAAAACCACCTTTTTTATTTGCAAAATCAACATAAGCAATATAAATCGGGACGTTTGCTTTTTGGGCAATGTAGTAAAATCCTTTTTTCCAATTAGAATTATAACTTCTTGTTCCTTCTGGCGTAAATACCAAAAATAATTCATCAGATTGATTAAAAAATTCAACTGCCTGATCGGTTAATCGATTATTTTTACTTCTATTAACAGGTATACCCCCCATTTTTTTTAATAAAATTCCGAATGGAAAGAAAAAAAGCTCCTTTTTAATTAAAAATTTACCTTGAATTCCATAGTGCATAAATGCAATTTTACCGATAATAAAATCCCAATTAGAAGTATGCGGACCGACAACAACCACCGCTTTTTTGATTGAATTTAAAGGTTTAGGATCGAAAGTCCAACCAAATAGTCTTGCAAAAAAATAAAGAATTTTTCCCATCTGTTTATTAATATTTTGCAAATATATATCTTTACATATGCGAAGTTCAAATAAAATAAAATCAATCGTATTTAATTTATGTACTTTAATCGGTATGTGGTTAATTTTCTTAATATCGACGATTGTTTTAAAACATCAAAAAACAGAATTATTCAAGTACATCCCTAAGCAATATGAGTACTACGGTGAAATCAATAACCAACTGATTAATAGAAAAATTGCAAACCAACTACTGTTTGAATCTCCCAATGATAGTCTATTTATTCAATTCTCAGAATTTATAAACCAAATCAACAATAATCCTTCAAAAAAAACTGGAATTAATTTTTTATCAAACATAATTTTTTTCAAAGCGGTAATAAATAATACTCCCGTTATCAGTTTTTTATTTGACCTTGACGATTCATCTCAATTTAATCAACATAAATTTGCTGAATCTATATATTCCTTCTCTCAAGATGGTGTAGGCTTAATTTTATTTCCACTCAAATCAGAACCTAAAACTAAATTTGCTCAAATAGCATCAACCATATATAAAAATGATAACAAACAATTTTTTAACAAAATAAAAAAAAATGAATTAATAGGTATCCAATACAAAACCTCAAAACATCAATTAAAAGTATTGGATCAAAAAGATGGTATTTCAATCATTGGAAGCATTAAAGATTCTAAAGTTAAAAGAGGTGATGAACTTTCATTTACTAATTCTAATACTAGTATTCATCTTACAGCAAATTGTTTACCCTATTTGATTTCAAATTATCTACAAGAAAAAATTAACCAACAGTTAAATCACACTCCTCTAATTAAGGGATTATCTATAAATTATAAAGGTCTAGAAATCAAAGAGGGTGAAGAAGATGATTTTTCAATACTCCCTAAAATTGATGCTCACTTTTTACTTGATAGTTCAATATCTCAAAAAAGATTTTTAAAAATTTTTGAACCTATTTCGAACATTACTATAGATACTCTAACTAATTTTTTTAAAATTGGTGATAAAAAATATTCCTATAAATTAAATGAAAACCATCTGTATTTTGGAGAAAACACAATGAAATTTCAGACAAAAACCACAGAAAATCTATTTCAATTAAAAGGAAATATTCCTTCTTTATTTACCATCAAAGGACCAAGCTTTATAACAGGATTTATTGAAATGTTACCTCCCTATTATATTTCAAAAAGATATGCGGATAACATCAAATATGTTAAAATTAGAATCAATAAAAACAACAAAAAATCTTTAACTTTAGTTGATGGATATATAAAAATGAAGTATCCCAAAAATATTTATAATGAAACACTAAAAATGTTTCTAGATTTCGAAACTTCTGGATTATAAATCTTCTATCAAAAGGTGAAAATTATCTTTTAATCTTCTATTTTTAACTACAAAAAAATAAATCATTCATCACAAATTAACTTTTAAGAAACTTTTTTCATTTTTTACAGTATAATCTTGAAAAAGATACACTCATGAAAAAAAAATCTAATCTGTTTTTACTGATTTCTATAACTGCTTTTTTTGGTTGTACTGAAAATAACACATCAAAAAAAGAAGTTAAACCTTCACAAAAAATCATACAACAATCTGAAATTAAAGAAAATAAACAACTTACGAAGTTAGCTAATTTTTTCGGAGGCATTTCAACAAGCGCTACTGATAGTATGATACCATCTGAAATAAAATCACAGTGGGATGTTTTCAATAAAGATATGAATTCAACCTATTTGCGTATTGACGAAAAGAAAAAAATAATGAATTCATGGAAAAACAAAAATATTACCATTTCAAATGGAACTTTATTTTACCCATTTTCAGGGCCTGATTTTCTTCATGCAAACATATTCTTTCCTGAATTTGATACAATCATAATGATAGGATTAGAACCTACCGGAAATAGCACTATTGATATATCAAATTATACCACACCTGATGCATTCAATAAAATATCTCGATCATTAACAACAATACTAAATCAAAGTTTTTTTAGAACAAAATCTATGGCTGTAGATTTTAAAACGGAAAATTTAAATGGAACAATTCCAATTTTCCTTCACTTTATAGCACGACATCAATTTGCAATTCAATCAATAAAAGATATTCAATTAAATGCAAAAGGAGAATTGATTACCGTTTCAAAACAGAATAAAAACTCACCTTACTATCAAGGAATAGAATATACATTGATAAAAAACAACAAGTTAAAACACCTTTACTTTTTCTCAATGAATTTAATGAACACTACTTATGCAGGACAAGCTGGACTAGATCAACACCAAGAACTAGGAAAACTAATTAAAAATAAAAACATCTCATGTACTTATTTAAAAGCGGCATCTTATTTATTACATCGTAATGAATTTTCAATATTACGTGATTGGATACTTAATAATTCCAAACAAATTGTACAAGATGATTCTGGAATACCTGTAAAATACATCAATGATACAACTAAATGGAACACTTCATTCTTTGGTGTATACAATAAACCAATTCCATTATTTTATGAACGTTATCAGCAAGAACTTTACGATGTTTATCATACAAATTCCAAGAAAATTTTAGGACTTCCTTTTGGTATCGGATACAAAAGTCAAGAAGGAACATCTAACATGTCGATCTCAATCAAATTAAAATGAAAAAATTAAACTCCATTGCAATACTTGTATTAATTGCAGGTTTGCTATCAATAGGTATTTCTTGTTCAATAATTCTACCTGCTTATATAAAAGGCAAAAACAAACCTTTAAAAGAAGAATTAGCAACTATTGAAACCGCTAAATTCGTTTTACCTGAAATTGTAAAAAATGATTCACTTTTGAAAAATTTCAATTATGAAATTATACAATTAGATACAAATAAAAATTTATTTAACGGATTTTCAGAGAATTACCAATCTGATTCTTCTCAAATCCTTTGTTTTAGAGGAAATCAAGAAAGAAACAATCCGACCCGTGGAAATTTGAAAAAGTCTCCAGAACAAATAGAACTTGAATGGAAATTTGAAACCGCTTCTGCAAAAGAATGGGGAGGTGGCTCAGGATGGACGGGACAACCATTAATGGTGAAATGGAATAAATCAATGAAAATTAAATTAGGAATAAAAGACTCCTCATTTATAAATAACGATAATGCAATTGAAGGAATTGTTGGATCATTAAGCGGTGAAATTTATTTTTTCAACAGTGAAAATGGAAAAGCTACACGTGAACCACTTAGAGTTGATGGACCAATTAAAGGGACAGTATCATTAGACCCAAGAATGAATGGTCTACTCTATGTTGGTCAGGGAATCGGTCAAGGAAAAAGATTTGGTGCATATATTTTCAATATGATCACTCGGAAAGAATTATTATATCTTCCTGGAATTGATAGAAATGCATGGAGAGGATGGGGAGCATTTGATAGCAATCCTTTAATTGATGCACAATCAGGAACGGTTATCTGGCCAGGTGAAAACGGATTAATTTATAAAATAGATTGCAGTAATATTAGCAATGTACATGTTATTTCAAAGTTCAGTTATAAATGTGAAAACACAACTAGACAAGGTATAGAATCAAGTGCATGTGTATTGGGAAAATATGGCTTTTTCGCAGATAATTCTGGTAATTTATTTTGTTTAGACTTAGTGAAATTTGAACCTAAATGGGTAATTAATACTTACGATGATACAGATGCATCTTTGGTTTTAAGTTTAGAAAACGGTAAATATTTTCTATACACAGGAAATGAAGTTGATCACAGAAAACCAGATGCTAAATCTAAATTGAGAAAAATAGATATTCTTACTGGAAAACAAATTTGGAGTTGGGGAATAAATTGCTCAGGTTCTGATTTATTTGGAAAATCGAACAGCGGCGGCATGCTTGCTACACCTCTATTAGGTGTAAATAATTGTAAAGATTTAATTTTTACAATATTTTCTAGAACAAATGGAACAAGAAAATCAGAATTTATTGCCATAAATAAAAAAACTGGGAAAAAGAAATTTGCTATAAAAATGGATGGATATTCATGGGCATCTCCAGTAGGACTAAACGACAAAAAAGGCAACATGTATGTTTTTTTTACAGATATTCATGGAGTTACCTACTTAATAAATGGGAAAAATGGAAAAATGATTCACAATGATACATTACCGTACATATTCGAATCATCACCTGCAGTTATCAATAATCAAATTATTGTCGGTGTAAGAGGAAAAAATATTATTGGATTAAAAGTGATTTAACAACTATAGCATTAATTTTTACTTTTAAAAATGGAACCAACTGAACCAAAAACTTCAAATAAAAAAACAATTATTATTGCTGGACTTATCATTGCTATCATAAGTTCAGTATTATATTTTCAATTTATAAACCAATCTAAAGAAGAAAAAGAATATCAAACTACAGTACTTGAGCTTAAACAAAATGTTCAAGTTCTTCAAAAACAATTGAAATCTATTAAAAAAGAAAAAACAATAGTTTCCTTTGAAAAAGATTCATTGAAAAAAAATCTAAACTATTTATGGGGTTATAAACCCCTAGTAATGACAAGTTATCTAAGAGATCGAATAACTGCTAACTTCGATTATAAACCCGGAGACTTGGTAAGAATGAAAACAGATTCATCGATTGTAATTGTAACAGATATACTACTTGGAGGAAATGATTACAATTATTTTTTAAAATTTTTAATAAAAAATAAAAAAGGAGAAAGCAAAGAAGTATCACCATTAGAAATTGAAGCAGTCAACAAATAATCAACTTAATTTATGGTTATTTATACACTAAAAAAAATAATCCTTAAAAATAAGTTCACCTTCTTTTATTAAGATTATAAATTAAGAGTATCTCATTCTAAAAATATTCATCATTTTTTTTTAATTTTACATACATTCTAATTAAAATATTAGAAAAATTCTATTTAGTCGATAACAATATTAGATAGAACAAAATCACGTAAAAAATTAATGAAATGAAAATTAAATCTTTAAATTCTAAAAGTATACTAGCTTTAAGTATGTTTTTAATTATTAATTCCTTCACAAGAATAATAGCTCAAACCACCTATTCCACACAAAATATAAGTACATGCAAACAATATATTTGGCCAATAAACGGAAAAACCTACACTAATTCTGGAATATTCAAAGATACAATTCCTAATGCGAAAAATTTTGATTCAATAATCACACTAAACCTAACTATATACCCAGTAAAAGCAGCTACTATTTCAAAATCAGAATGTTCAAAATTTACTTGGCCTGCTACAGGGTTAACCTATAGTCAATCAGGAGTTTACAAAGCAAATCTAAAAACAAAGTTTAATTGCGATTCAGTTATTACACTTAATTTAACAATCAAACAACCTACCTTCAGATACGATACAGTTGACGCATGTGAGAGTTATAAATGGCCACTAAACAATAAAACATACAACAAATCAGGAACATACTTTGATACATTAATAAACAAACAAGGGTGTGACTCAATAGTTACTCTTAACCTAACTATAAATTATATTGTAATAACAAGCCAAAAAGTAGTTGCTTGTAAAGAATTTATTTGGCCAGTTAATAATCAAAAATATACTCAAACTGGAGAATACAAAGCGATTTTAAAAACTATTCATGGTTGTGACTCAATTATATTCCTACGTCTCCATGTTAACCAACCAACTTTTGGTATTGAAAATCAAATAGCATGTGATCAATTTTATTGGAAAAATAACGGTATAACTTATACTCAAAGTGGAACATATAAAGATACCTTGTTTAACTCTGTTGGTTGTGACTCAATTGTTACACTTAATTTATCCATAAAAAAATCATCTCGAAATTCTATTTCTGTTACAAGTTGTAACAACTACAGTTGGTGGCAAAATGGAATTACTTATAAAAAATCTGGTTCATATTACGATACAATTGTAAATGCAGTTGGATGTGATTCAATTGTAGAATTGAATTTAACGATTAAAAATTCATTTGAACGTTCTGAATCAATGACTACTTGTACGCAATACAAATGGAAAGTAAACAATCAAACATATTTTAAATCAGGTAATTACAGCTACATCGTTAGAAGTAACACACAAGGTATATGTGATTCCGTTTATTACCTAAATCTTACAATTGCAAACACACTTTATGGTCAAGACACAGTTCGTACATGCGAAAGTTACAAATGGCCTGCAAACAATGTGACTTACAAATCTTCTGGTGTTTACACAACAAAACTTAAATCTGTAGATGGATGTGATTCTATTGTAAAACTTTACTTGACCATTTCAAAGAGTAAAACCACTTATATTAATAAAGTTGCTTGTGTAAATTATACATGGGATGCAACAGGAAAAACGTATTATTTCTCGGACACAGCAATTAAAGCAACTCTTCAATCAGCTGCTGGCTGTGATTCTATTGTATATTTAAATCTTGTAATCAAAAATGTTGATGCTACAGCAATAGTAGATGGGCTTACTGTAAAAGCTAAAATTCCAGGATTAGAATACCAATGGATAGATTGTGAAGATGGAAATGCTGAAATTAAAGGTGCAACAAGACAAACTTATTCTCCGATTGCTTCTGGTAAGTTTGCTGTAATTGTAAAGGATTATTCATGCTCAAATCAATC
>CALPOI020000068.1 GCA_943325145.2 Candidatus Planktophila lacus
AGATGTAGCGAATAAAATCGGCACCTATTTAAAAGCGCTCGCGGCAAAAGACAATCACATTCCTTTTTACGTAGCACTTCCTTCCACTACTTTGGATATGACCATCAATAATGGTTTAACTGAAATCCCAATAGAGGAACGCAATCAAGATGAGGTGCGCTACATGATTGGTAAAAGTACAAATGGAACAATTGAATCCGTATTGATTTGTCCTGAAACTACTCCTGCCAGTAACTATGGTTTTGATGTTACTCCAGCGCGGTTGGTGACTAAAATCATCACTGAAAGAGGTGTTTGTGATGCCTCTGAGGAAGGATTGTTGAGTTTGTTTCCAGAGTTTGCTGTTTAAGATTTTTCTAAAATTGGTTCTTTTCATTTAGGAAAAGAACCAACCGTTGAATCGGATCACAGGTATTTTATTCGTTTAAGGTATATACAAGCTATTTGGTAAGTGGAGCCAAGGTATAACCACAGTGTTAACTTATTGAAAACAAATAGAATACTTGAGAATGTGTCATCAACAAAAATCGGGAATGTCCATTTGCTCCTCAAGAAGCTGTTTATCCTGTCACTTACTTGAAAGAGTTCAACTATTGGGTGCTGTTCGTCGTGTAGACAATGCGTTTGGAGGCTTAGGTTTCGTTAGGCTTCGACAAGCTCAGCCTGACTTTTAAATAGCTACTAGTAAAGGGAGAATGTAGCGTACTCACCCTTTTTTACGTCTTTTTCGGAATGTAATCCAAAAAAGTAGGTTCTTTTTTGGATTACATTCCGAAAAAGTTGTATTTTTGAATAAACTCATTTAGATATGATTGTTCGATACATCCAAAAAAGCATTGAAGAGAAGCTGTTTAAAGGAAAGGTGATTACACTTCTAGGTGCAAGGCAAACTGGTAAGACGACTTTATTGAGATTAATTTCAAAAAATTATTCTAAAATGATATGGTTGAACGCTGATGAGTATGATATTCAAGAAAAATTTAAAAACCCAACTTCCACTGGATTAAAAGCCTTGATTGGAAGTGCTGAATTAGTGATCATCGATGAAGCGCAAAAGATAACAGGTATCGGATTAGCCTTAAAATTATTGGTAGATAATTATCCATCCATTCAAATTGTAGCTACTGGTTCTTCAGCATTTGAGTTATCCAATAAGTTAAATGAACCTTTGACGGGAAGAAAATTCGAATTTCACTTATATCCTATTGCGACAAGTGAATTAAGTTTACATCATTCCGAGTTGATAGAAAATCGGATGTTAAATCATCGCTTAATTTTCGGATTTTATCCTGACGTAATAAATAATCAAGGTGAAGAAATCGATATTTTAAAATTATTGGCTGATAGTTACTTGTTCAGAGATATATTGATGTTGGATACCATCAAAAAGCCGGAGAAGTTAGTTCAATTAATAAAAGCATTAGCTTTTCAGGTTGGAAATGAAGTTTCGTACAATGAAATTGGAAATTTAATTGGGTTAGATAGTAAAACAGTTGAATCGTACATTCAAATTCTAGAAAAATCGTTTGTTATTTATAAGCTATCTTCATTCAGTAGGAATCAACGCAATGAATTAAAGAATGGTAAGAAAATTTATTTCTACGATAATGGTATTCGAAATGCGTTGATTTCAAACTTTCAATTGGTGGAAGGTAGACAAGATGTTGGAGCGCTATGGGAGAATTATTTAATTGCAGAAAGGCTCAAACAAAATGAGTATTTAAAAAGGTATGCGAATAGTTATTTCTGGAGAACAAAAGATGGTTTAGAAATTGATTATGTCGAGGAGGTGAATGGAGTTCTACAGGCGTATGAGTTTAAATGGAACATCAATAAAAAACACAGAATTACATCGGTCTTTTCAAAGACATACGGAATTGATAAAGTTCATGTGATAACCCCGGAAAATTACATGGAATTTGTTACTGCTACGATTTAATTAGTTCATAAAGGAGAATATGACGTTACCCCCTTTTTTTTGGAGTTAATTCCTAAAAAGTAGGTTCTTTTTTGGATTTCATTCCGAAAAAGTTGGATTATTTCTCTTCCAGTTTTTTTAAACTTGCTACCTCTGCTTCTAAGAGCTGGATGTATTTGTCTTTGTAAGGGTCTGTGTAATTATTTGTTTGTGAATGAATATCAACATGTGCTACTCCATAATCTTTTACATTAAAAATCTGATATGCATCGAAATTGAGAATTTGTGGGGTAAATATTATTTTGGTGTGCTAGCATGTTTTTATTAACTTTTCAATTAAGTATAGTTAGTTAAATTCAAAATAAAATTTTTGGTACTTTATATAATCGTTTTTGTCGGTATTCTTTAGAAATAAAAGAATTTACATCCCTGCTCCGCAGGATATGCCATCCTGCTGCTAATGAACATTTAGTACTAATTATAATTGAACAAGACACTTAAGATTTCGAAGGTTCTTATATCCATTGAAACGCAGGAAAAACCTGTGGTTAACCAAGGAGTTGTCCTTCTTCATTCAATTTATCCAAAATGGTTGGAAGAAATTCATTTAGTTAGGAAAACGCGAACCACTTCTTACCCAGATCTTTTAAAGAGGCACCGATATGATAAATTTCCTTTCGGTCAAGGATTAGAAATTGGTCGTGGGCCGTTTTCAGGGTTTTAGTTTCAATGCACTTAATGTTTAGTTTAAAATTATTTGAGAAACTAAAATTTTGAATATGCGGTGAAAAAACTGTATTTTTACCGCATAAACTGCGGTGAAAATGTATATCCACGAACGACAAAATTGGACGAATTTTTTTTGGGATAAGGACAAGTTATCATTTAAGTTGTGTAATATAAGGCATTTACAAGGGCGTTTGTTAGGGAGGATGGAAAGTTTAGGTTTCGATTTAATTGAGAGTGCAACGTTGGAATCTCTAATTTTAGATGTCGTAGATACTTCAAGAATAGAAGGTGAATTCTTAAATCCTGAATTGGTTAGATCATCCATCGCACGAAGATTAGGAGTTGAAAATGCTGATTTTGTGAAAACACCTCGAAATATTGATGGAATTGTTGATGTGATTTTAGATGCTACCCAAAATTTTGAAAAACCTTTAACGGAAGAAAGATTGTTGGGTTGGCATAATTCATTGTTTCATTCTGGTTTTAGTGGATATGTACAAATTGATGTTGCAAAATATCGATCTGGGGGAATGAAAGTTGTTTCAGGCAATTTTGGGAAAGAAAAAGTTCATTTTGTTGCACCAACTGCTGATAGAATTTTGGTCGAAATGCAACAATTTTTAAAATGGTTGAATCAGGAGACAAAATTAGATTTAGTAATAAAGTCAATGATTGCTCATTTTTGGTTTGTAACGATTCATCCGTTTGATGATGGAAATGGAAGAATTGCACGTGCGATTTTAGATATGAATCTCGCAAAAAGTGATAATAGCAAAATACGATTTTACAGTCTTTCTAATCAAATTTTTAAAGAACATAAAAAGTACAATGAAATTATCGAAAAAACCCAAAAAGGAAACCAAGATATTACAGCGTATTTAGATTGGTTTTTAGGGTGTTTTGAAAGAGCATTATTGGCAAGTGAACAAAATTTAGCATTGATTTTAGATAAGGCACAGTATTGGGAAAAGTTTAAATCTATATCTATCAATCATCGACAACGATTTGTAATTAATTATTTGTATGATAATCATTCCTATGATCTTGGTTTCCTTAGAACATCAACGTATGCTAAATTGGTAAAATGTTCAACAGATACTGCTTTACGTGATTTACAAGATCTAGTAGCAAAAGATATGATGATTGTTGAGAACTCAGGTAAAAAAACAAATTATATCATCGCTAGCCCAAAAGGAATTCGGATTCCACATACAGGAAGTGTTTCATAACGGATGTAAGTATTTTATACTAATATAGACTGCTACTATTACGAAAGATAAACTCCTTGATTTTATTAGTCAACAGCGACATGAGCTTCCTAAAATAGCGTTAATTCGCTCATTGACTAAAAACTGACCATTGATACTACTAATTACGAGCTATTTCTGTTCCAATAACCATTTGGCGTCGAGTAATAACATTGAATCGAGGGGGATTTTTTGTTTTTTTGCTTTTGTTTTAACTGTTGCGTACCAAAAGGGATCGTTTTTTATTTCTACGATGATTTTTTCAACTTCCGTTAATTTTTTTCGATAAGGGACGCTTTTTGTTATTTTACAAACATAAATCGTATCAACCGTACTTTTTGAGATCGTCCATGCGGGCTTTTGATAAAAACTATTGTACAAACTTGCGAAATCATTGCCTGAAAAGAGTGTTGTAAAGTGGAATTTTTCTGTTAAGTAATAAAGCGTATCAAATTTTAAATTTTGATTGATGGTTTGTTTAGAAATGTTTTTTGGAACAATCAAATAATCCCCTTTTTTTAATTTCCAATCATCCTCTAACGAATAGATTTTCATACCGGCTTTTTTGGCGTACCATTGCCATCCCCAGTGTCCAACCGTCCATTTAGTTGCTCCAGAAAGACAAATTTCTTTTGCTTTAACTCTGTAAAAATCGGCATACGAATAATCGGATATTCCTAAAATTAGGCCAAAACTGATGCTTACAGAAAGAAAAATCGTTTTAAAATACCCATCCATTTGTTCGATTTCATTTTTAAAAAATAGGAGAATAAAAGGGAGAATAAGCAGTAGGTGACGAGTTGCCATAAAAGGCGCATAGACCACAATAAATGTTGCAATTAAGCAGATTTGAACGAGTAAAAGTGAGTTTGTTATTCTTAAAGTGCGCTCCTTTTCTTTTCGGAAGAAGACGATGAATTTATACCCGATAAAAAGTAGAACGATGGTTCCATTGAATAGAAACAAGGTATGTAGAAATTGTTGGATTGTTTTATCTGTCAATTCATCTGTTTGAATTACATATACCAAACAACCCACGATTCCAGCAGTGATTATTGAGATCACACTATTGGTGAATTGTTTTTTTAGAAAAGTGGGTATTATTAAGAGCGAAAAACTACTGATTGCTCCTAAAGTTCCGATGAAGGCCCATAGTTGCAAGTTGGTGTAAATTTTTTGTGGTCGACCAAACAAATGAATGTCACCGAATTCATAATAATTCCATATCGACCATAAAGTAAGGGTTATAACGGGAATTAAGAGCATTGTGAGTTGTTTGAATTTTTTGGAAAGTAATAGCCCAATTATCGCTACTATGAGCTCGGGTAAAAGCGCATATTTTATAAGCAATCCAAAACTCAGTGCAATCATTGCATAGCTTATGTTTTTGTCACCTTGGCCTAAAATACTTTTGAGTAAAAAGTAGAAAAACACCAATGCACACGCTAAGATAGGGATGTCCGTCATTACATTTTGATTGATAATGAAGGCAGGATTAAACGCAAGTAAAGTAAGGTAAATTCCTGTTTTCTTAATTTGAAGCAATTGGAGAATTTTTTGGAAATAAAAGAGTGCTAAGAACGAAAATATCGAAAGTAAAAGGTGCAGCGTTATTTCATCAGCGTTGAATAACTTTATGACAATTCCAATCACTAAAAAAAACAATGGCGGTTGGTTGTGTTCGTTCATTGGAGTGGGAGAGTTCCCCCAATTGATCAACCCCGACATTGGAGAACTGAGGTGATCAACAATGTACTTTGCCGCTTCTAAATGGAAGGTATCGTCGATGTGAAAAGCCTTGTTTAAATTAATGAGCGTAACACTGCCCCAACATACCAGTAAGGGATAGTATTTTTTAAGGATGGGTAAGAATTTTATTTGCAAGTTCTTCACTACTAACATTAAGATTAGATTGCTTTTTTCACTCCTATTCGCACTTGTGGAATTAATTTCTCTCCAGCCTTATAGGAAGCCACAAAATCCAATCGAATTACTTTGAATAAATTATCTACACCAACAAAAATTTCTTGATAATTTCTTCCTGGCATGTAGATTGCATTGAAGCCAGCAACTTCTGCTAAATTTAAACGATTAATTAACGGCAATTTAGCAGTTAGTATGCCTAAAAAACGGTGCTGAATGTGGAGTTCTAGGTAGTTCGAGTTAGTGGAAAGCGAATAATAATCCAACGCATTGAATGCATTTAATTGTTTTCGGTTGTTATCTTCTTCTCCTTCAAAAGTTCCGTTTTTAAGGATTAACGTTTGGTTTCCATTGAAATGTTTGAAGTCAATGAAATTCATAGCGCTTTTATTCAAAAATCCACCTGCAATTACGTCGATATTCATTTTACCCCAATAACCGAGTTTCAAAGATTTCCCGATGCCCAATTCAGTGTGGGTGTAGCCAATTTTTGAATTCATGATTGGAATTCCTTGGGCAGCTTTCCAATAAATGGTTGGATATCTTGACCCTATCGGCTCTCTGTAGTTCCCGAAAATTATTTCGTAGCGCTCCCCAAAGGTATAGGAACCACTTGTTGAAAGTATCAACGCCTGATGAGATGCAAACGCTGGATCGTCTGAAGTCGGATTTAGTGGATTGTTAGAGGTAAGTTTATTTTCAAATTTGTTGGACCAAAATTGATAACTATGATTCACTAAAGCAGAACGATTGGCAAATTCTAATTTGAATTTGAGTTGAGGACCAGAAACTAACACGTCGCTGAACGAAAAACTAACTGCCGATTTTTCGTATAATTTGAGGTAGTTTTCCCGTGCAATTAATGTATAAAAGGTATTGATAATAGGGTAAATAGGTTCGCTTTGATTGAATTGGTAACAGTATTTTTCTGCTTGCAATTCAAAATTTCGTTGATTTAATTCATCGTTTCGTCCAATAATTAGTTTACCGTACCCTTTTTTGGAGTCCAAACCGTATCGACCAATCAGTTTGAAGTAATCTTTTGAGGTAAATTGATCAAATTCATTATAAGATTGGAGTGAAGAGTCTTTGCTTGTTTTGATTTTATTTAACGCCAACTCTAACGTATTGTTCCAACCTTCCACTGTGTTGTAGTTGATTGAAGGCAAAAGAGGTGACATTGTAAATTTTGTTTTGTAGTCGTATCCGGAGAACAATAACTTACCGATGGTTAATTTATTCCTTTTCTTAAAGTAGGTTGAGTCTGCTAGTCGAATGGTATCTTTTTTATTAGCTACTTTAGTATTGTATTTTTTCTCTTCGGAGGTTAACAACACCGGACGAATTTTTTCCCAGTAATTGGAGTCTTTTTTAGTTGCATCCGCATCGATACTAAATACTTGTTTACGAAAGAATTTTTTGTCAAAACGTTTGTTCAGTTGGTAATTGTAGAAGGTTCCGACATTCACCATCCCTGCATCAAAACCGAAAAATTTTATTCGAGCATTTGTTTTTACCGATCTCGGAACACTTATTGAGTCATTCACCAAGCCATAAGTTTGTTTGATGTACAATGTATCTATAAAATCAATGCCTTGTCGTTTTGTAATAAACACATCGATGGAATGAATGTTAAAGGTTTTGTCCTGAATGTAGATGTAGCCTTCAAACACTTTTTCAGATTTATTTCTTGGGGTAACTTTTACTTTGTAGATTTCGTTTCCATCTTCGTAAAAAGTACTTTCTAAATAGTATTTGTAAAGTAAAATTCCTCCGTCAGCTATGGGAGACACAAATTGGTGTTCTGTATAATTATCAAAATTTATACCGTTGGCATAAAAATTCAGCTTTACTCCATTGACACGATTGAAACTTACTCCTTGTTTTACTCCTGCAACTCGTGAAGATTTCATTTCTTCCTTGTAGTCGTCAGGTCGTTTAAAATGGTAGCTGGCTACAGATTCGGTTAACTCCATTAACCCTAAGTCATTTGAATCTGGTAAGTCAGAAATCTTAATGAATTTTGGTAATTTTTTCGGAATAGAATCCAAACGGATTGCTCCCTTCATATATACGTCTACTGAGTAATTGTCGAACATTTTATCATAATACCCTTTTCTTTTGTTAGCCTTACGAATGATTTCTGCACCTAAATTTTTTGCTTTTGCAGAAACATAGACTTCTTGTATTTCTTGTAATTGAGAAGTTAAAGTGATTTTTAGCTCGTTGATTCTAGTTTTTGGACCGATTGGATATTTGATGCGATTGTACCCTATGGACTGAATGACTAACACAGGTTGCTGGCCTTGTTTTAATTCAACATAAAAATCACCGTTTGAATTCGTCACTGTTCCATTACTTGTTCCTTCAATGAATACATTCGCATACGGAATAGGATCTCCTTTTGTATCCATCACTTTGCCATTCAATGAAACGTAATTTTCTTTAATTCCAACATGTAACATTGCAAATGCAATTTTAAATGCTTCGTCTTTTATTGCGCTGTAACGACCAGAAGCTCCACCGTGTCCGGCACTCATGTTTGTTTTTAGGAGCAATAGATTGGTGTCTGTTTTTAGTGTTCTTAATTTCGCTGTATACTGTGCTGCTGCCCAAAATGGTACTCGGCTATCGTTGTATCCATTTGTCACTAACATCGCAGGATAAGCTTGTTGTTTGATGTTGTGGAGCGGACTGTATGATTTTAGAAAGGAGTATTCTTTTTTAATGTAAGGATTTCCAAGTTCAGCAAAATGGGCACGTATGTTTGGCCATAAAGTATCCAACATGTCTTCAAGGGTGTTTACAAATGGAACATCGGCAATGATTGCTCCATACAAATCAGGTCGTTCGTTTGCAATCCCACCCATTAGCAATCCTCCTGCACTTCCACCTTGGGCAACAATTCTTTTTTCTCTGGTGTATTTTTGCTGAATCAGGTAATTTGTTGCATCAACAAAATCATGGATCGTATTTTCTTTTTTGTCCAACATCCCATCCGTGTGCCATACTTCTCCCAAAATATTCTCTCCTCTTGGGTGAGCTAATGCGTAAATAAACCCTCTTTTTAAATAGGGGATTGCCATCGGATTGAAGGTTGGTTCTTCCGTCATACCATAACACCCATATCCGGTAATGTACATTGGATTATTTCCATCACGTTTTAATCCTTTTTGATAAACGATGTCCACCGGAATTTTTTTACCGTCTCTTGAAGGCGCCCATATTCGTTCCGTTACATAATTTTCGGGACGATATCCTTTAATAGAATCAAGCTCTTTTAATTCATAGGTATTTGTTTTTAAGTTATACAAAAAGTTTTTTCCGACTTCCTTCAATGAACTCATTCCAAATTCAACCATTGTGGAATCTTTGGGAAGAATATCCGTAAAAAAATGGTGACCCGATGAATCAATTTGTGGTATTTGGATGGTTTGCTTTGTCGTTAAATTATGAATATATAGTTCGTTTTTTGCGTTTTTTCTTCTCGTTAAGAAGATATAGTTCAATTTTTGTTGCGAAGAAAGTAACATAGCATGTTTCTCTTCAGGAAGGATAACTTGTTCTTTTTTATCGCCAAGTAATCGAACTTCTTTCACCAAATAATTCGGTGCGTTTTCATTGGTAAATACGGTGAACCATTCCCCTTTAAAATGGTTGACAGAATAACTGACCCCATTTTTACCATCGTAAATTTTAATTAATTTCGTCTTGTCCCCTTTTAAATCGATGGCGTAAATCGCTCCAGTGTGGTTCATGTAAGAATTGACGATGAACAAGTAACGTTTGGAAACAGACAAATAAAAACCAATTGTTGCGCGATCGTTAAAGCTTTCAAATAGTTTGATATCTTGGATCGTATCTGAACCAATCAGGTGTAAAAATAGTTGACTCCCTAGCTTATGAAACGCATCTTTTTTGGAGTAAAATACTGTTTTATTATCGTTCAGTACGATAAAGTCCCCAACATTTTCAATGACATCTTTCAAGGTGCTGTCTTTGTCAATGTGTTTCATGTGTAAAGCTCCAAAATCTCCGCCGTCAGAATTTACCCGATAATAGATGAATTGATGGTCTTCAGATAATTGCGTGTCATCAATTTTAAAATACCCAAGGTCTTTGGCCAACACATTTGGATTGAGATACACTTGCTCTGTTGCACTCGTATCTCCTTTTTTTCTACAAAAAATACTATGTTCTTGATCTTGAATTGATTTGGAATAGTAATAGAACACACTGTCTTTCTTGTAACTTGTTTTGTGATTTTCCTTCATCATTGCGCGAAATTCCTCGAATAACTTTTTCTGTAAAATGG
>CALPOI020000069.1 GCA_943325145.2 Candidatus Planktophila lacus
AAAATTTTTAGTGAATCCGAAAGCTGCGCTTTAAAATCAATACCACAGCCTTGATTTTTGGTTCTTTTGATCAAGCAAAAGAACAAAGATTTGATTACAACCATAAATCCCCCTACTTCCTCAACCCCTCCTTCACTTTCTCCGGCACCTGGTGATAATCCAAAAAGATAAACCCATCCAAACAATTATTAAACAACGGATCTACATTAAAAGATATAAGTTTTGCATTCAATCCAATGTATTTTTTTAATAAAACAGGAATTCGTTGACCTTTATCCGTTTCTTGAATCAATTTATCGAGTTTTTCTATATCAGCATCTATTCCTCCTAATAAAGTAGCTACCTTCTTTTCGTTTCTGAGTGAAAGTTTAAACTTTTTGCGTGGCTGAACTAAAGTTACAAGTTCCTTCTGTTGTAAATGTTGATTTGAGAAAGACACCACTAACTCTTTCGAGAATTTTGAAAAAGAGGTGCTCATGCTTACAGGACCAATTAAATAACGGTAGTTTGGATTTTTTTCCATAAACAACAAGATACCCTTCCAAAGTAAAAACAAAGTGGTTGGTTTACGTTGGTAATCAGAAGCAATAAAAGAACGACCAAGCTCAACACTTTCGGAAAGATAAGATCTAAATTCTTTTTTCATTTTAAACAAAGAATGTAAATAAAATCCTTTGACACCATGTTTTGTCATAATCTCATCACCTTTACCAATGCGATAAGATCCTACTAAGGCTTCTTTGGACTGGTCCCATATAATTAAATGAGAATAATAAATATCGTACGGATCTAAATCGATTTCTTTATTGGTTCCCTCTTGAACCTCTCTGAATGTTAGTTCTCGTAAACGGCCCAATTCGATCATTAAATTGGGAGCTTGGTGTGATCGAATGAGGTAAAGTTGGTATTCGCCAGATTGCATTAATAAGGTGTCCTCTGGTAAAGCCGCGATTTCATCGGTTAACAAATTGTGTTGGGGAGGTGCTATAATTGGAACTTGTCTTTTTTTAATTCCTAAAATCGGTTTTTTGTAAAAAGCATCTACGGACAATGACCTGCTCAATAAATTTGACTTTAACTGTAAATAAGTCGAAATGGCATGAACATTTCCTAATTTTTTCAAATCTTCTACTTGAATCGGATGACCTATTTTTAGATGCACACTTTTTTCAGCTTTATTGAAAATCTCGGAAGGTAACTTTGCTGTGCGTAACAAAGGATGAATCAAACCCAACATGTGAAACAAAGGACTATTGGTTCCAGAAATGTAAGCCGGAACAACAGGAACATTGCATTTTAAAATAAACTTAACAATTTGGTCCCATTCTTTTTCTTTCACATTGAGTTTCGAAAGTTTAAAAGCTGCAACCTCTCCTGCTGGAAAAATTCCCAATGGATGCCCTTCATGAACATAAGAGAGCGCATTACGAACACCTTTCACGCTTGATTGTTTGTCCTTCATTGTTTCAAAAGGATTCACAGGAAACAACTGATCTTTTAAAGGTGTGATGCGTTGTAACAAAAAATTGGCCATCAATTTAAAATCTGGTCGCTTTTCAGAAATAGATTTACAAATAATTAATCCATCAATCGCCCCAAAAGGATGATTGGACAAAAGTATAAAACCGCCTTTGGAAGGAATACGTTTTAAATCCTCTGCACTAACTTCAAAATGTATCCCAAGATCTGCCAAAATTGCTGTCACAAATTCACTGCTTTCTTTCTCAGAATGCCTGCTATAAATTTCGTTTAAATCTTTCAATTTTAGTTTATTGTAAACAAAATCTACGATTTTACTACGGTCAGAATCTTGCAACTTTAAAAAACGTTTGATCTCTTCTTTAGAAATTAAATCCATGGTTAATTTTTTTATCAAAGTAACAGCTCGAATGTTATCAGAACAGCAATCATAAATTATCTATTCATTACCCTACTATGAAATAAAAAAGAACTGTTAAAAAACACTTAAAAAATATACACAACTAGTAATAAACAATTTAAAACAAAAAAACAGAATCGACACAAAGAATTCAATTAACAAATAGCTAAAAATAGATTCATGAACTAATAATAAATGGTTAAACCCTGAACAATACTAAAAGATGAATTTTGGGTAAAATTTTAATTGTTTATTTATGCGTACTCAAGGGTATGGACAACTCGTTGAAAAAATGAAAAAAATGAAAAAAAATGCGTTGACTTTTCTATTTTTAATCGGATGCTTTACGTTATTCGGTCAATCTTCGATTAGAGGAGTCGTAACAGATCAAGCAACAGGTGAAACAATGCCTGGAGTAAAAATAGCGTTAGACGGCACTCAAAAAATGGCGCTGACTGATTTTGACGGAAAATTTTCTTTGAACAACATCCCAGAAGGAAAGTATTCTATAACCGCAAAATACGCAACCTACAACACTAAAACAATCACTGATGTAGAAATTAAAACAGGTGAACCAACAATTGTAAACATCGCAATGGGTTCAGCTGTTAGTGAACAACAAGAAGTAGTTGTTACTGCAACGATGAAAAAAGAGAGTAATTCTGCACTCCTATTAGCGCAAAAAAATGCAACCACTGTTAGTGACGGTATATCTGCTGAATCCATCAAAAGAACTCCAGACAGAAGTACTAGTGATGTATTAAAGAGAATCTCGGGTGCAAGTATACAAGACAATAAATTCGCAGTTATTCGAGGATTAAACGATCGTTACAATGCAGCGTACATTAACGGTGCTCCTTTACCAAGTTCTGAATCAGATAGGAAAGCTTTTTCTTTTGACATTTTCCCAGCGAACATGTTAGACAATTTAGTGATCATCAAAACAGCAACACCTGAGCTTCCAGGGGAATTTGCAGGTGGAATTATACAAGTTAACACAAAAAGTATTCCAGAAGATAACTTTCAATCTATTTCAGTTGGTGGTGGTTATAACACAATTTCGACAGGAAAAATGAAAATGAACTACAAAGGAGGTAAATTAGATTGGTTAGGTATTGACGATGGTGCTAGAGCGATGCCAAAAGGCATTCCTGCAACAAAATTTGACCCAACAATAGGTGCTGAATTAGCAAAAAACAATTTGACAGATTGGACCTCATCGTATGAAAAACAACGTCCAAACATGAGTTTCCAATATTCAATTGGTAGAAACAAGGAAATTAAAAACATGAAATTTGGTGTGGTAGGTGCGATCAACTACAACAATAACACATTATACAACACCATGACTGAAAACAGGTACGATGCATTTGCTTCTACCCTTCCAGATTCAAAATTCATCAATGAAATTACAACAAATCAAACACTATTTGGAACTTTACTGAATCTATCATTAAAATTGAATGAAAACCACCAATTGAGTAGTAAAAATTTATACAGTATCAACTCTGACGATCGTTTCATTTTAAAAACGGGGAAATTAGAAGGGGATTCTGTAAAACAAACAGCACGTTGGTTTACTTCAAATCAAATATTTACAAGTCAATTAATTGGTAACCATTATTTCCCAACTCCAAAAATCAAATTAAATTGGGTAGGTTCGATTGGAACAGTTAGAAGAGACATCCCAAATTTAAGAAGAACGAGAGCAATTAAAACTGAAGATGGAGAATACCAAGAGTTAGTTTTATCTGCGGGGAATACTGTTTCTGATGAATACTCTGGAAACAGTTTTAATGCAACCAACTTAGAAACAATCAAAAGTTTAAAAGCTGACTTAAATTACCAATTTCAATTAGGGAAAAACCTTAAAAATGAAATCAAATCTGGAATTTTTGCACAAGACAGAAAAAGAGATTTCACCGCGCGACAATTACAATATTTCACTAAAAATCAAGAGTTACAAAAACTAAATTACAACGATCTTTATACAGCTCAAAATATGGGGGATGATAAATTGTATTTCATTGATGGTTTTAAACAAGAAGACAGCTACAAAGCAAGTTCATTTTTAGGCGCTGGGTATTTACAATTAGATCAAAAAATTAAAAATTTCCGATTAATTTGGGGAGCACGTGCTGAAAATTATGCACAAACTTTAAATACATTCAAACTTGGCAAACCACTAGATATTGTATACCCTAATGTGTTGGATGTACTTCCTTCGGCAAACTTTATCTACTCTATCAATGAAAAACAAAACGTTCGATTGAGCTACTCAAAAACAATCAATCGACCTGAGTTTAGAGAGTTAGCGCCATTTTTATTCTATGATTTCACCAACGGTATGTCTACCAACGGTAACGATACCTTGGTTAGAGCGCGAATTGACAATTTAGACTTTAGGTATGAAATTTACCCAGGAAAAGGCCAAATGTTTTCAGTTTCTGTATTCAACAAAAACTTTGAAAAACCAATCGAACCTACGTTGTTTGGTAATGAGGTGACGATTGTGTATAGAAATGCAAAAAAAGCACAAAACTATGGAGTTGAATTAGAATTCCGTTCAAACTTGGCATCTTTACTTCCAATTGATAGCGCGAGTGTATTAGATGATTTCACGTTGTTTTCAAATATTGCAATCATCCGTTCAAAAATTGATGTCGACTCTACTGCCAGACCTTTACAAGGTCAGTCTCCATACATCTTTAATGGAGGGATTTCTTACCAAAACGAAAAACATGCGTTCTCGATTTCATTGAATGCAAACAGAGTTGGGGAACGTATATATATCGTAGGTCAAGCACTTAATGAAGGCGGGGAAATATATTACAACCATATCTGGGAAAATTCTAGAACTTTCTTAGACTTTCAAATTACTAAAAAGTTGTTAAAGAAGAAATTAGAGTTGAAATTAAACATTCAAAACATTTTAGCACAAGACCAAATATTTTACCAAAATGGAATAACAAACGAACGAACAGGAAATGAAACATTGAATCAAATTGTTTATGGTAACAAAGACAATCTAGACGGTTACAATGCAGACAAAGACAGAAAAGTTTGGAGTACGAATTTTGGAAGAATCTTTTCTTTCTCAGCTGCCTACAATTTTTAAAAACATTATTTATCTCAAGTATCAATGGGTGTCTCGTAGAACGGACACCCATTTTTTGTTAAACAACGACAATCTGTCAGAAGTAAAACGATAGGCATCAAAATTGAAGGTGAAAACTAAAAAAATCTTGAAAACCAAAATTGACTTCGAATTACTCCTTTACCCTTTGATACTGCTCGTATTCATGTGGATAAGTTATTGGGGACAAACAACATTGCCTTTTAGTTATTCTACTTTGGGGATTCAGCCAAGAAGTGCATTTGGGTTGATAGGAATTATTTTTGCACCATTGTTACATTCAACCTCGGACCTCAAGCACATCTTCAATAACAGCATTCCAATCTATTTTTTATTCTTAGCATTGTTGTATTATTTCAAAGAGATTGCTTTAAAAATATTTGTTCTTACTTGGTTCATTACGGGTTTAATTACCTGGTCAATAGCCTTGGAACCTGGATCCATCCATATCGGGATGAGCAGCATCATCTATGCATTAGCATTGTTCTTATTTGTTAGTGGCAGTCAAAGTAAACAACGGACCTTGCAATCACTTTCCTTACTCATTGTACTCGTATATGGGAGTATTATTTGGGGGATTTTCCCAATGGAAGAAGGTGTTTCATGGGAAGGACACTTATCAGGAGCAATTACCGGTACTTTATTAGCTACCATATATAAGAAAAAAGAAATTCCTAAGAATATAGAAAGCATACAGGAAAAAATAGAGATCAGTATTCCAAATCAACCCCAAGAAGAACTGAACCTTCTTCGATCAAAATACGAAGCCAATCAATCGATTCATATTTCTTATTCTTGGAAAACAAAAGAAGAAAACACTTAATCCGTTAGTAAAGTAGTTAATTCCCTCATTTTGGATAATGTAACTTTACGAATTATTTTTGAAGGGTACTTGTAATTTGAACCTCTAAAATAGCCAATGACCAAAAATAAACAAGCAGTGACCTGAAAACGAAAAAATAACTGAAGGGCTGAACGTAAAACAAACAACAAAGTATGCCTTTTTTCTTTATAACCCATCCCTGCTTCCATCCATTCAATTTGCATTTTAAACCGATGATTCAATGCAGTGAACTTTGCACCTGAAGATTTATCAACTTTAAATCTACGAGCAATAGCATAGAAATAAGGATAATCCTCCCATGAGACATATTCCTCGTACAATCTTCCCAACATTAACTGTAAAAACTGATACCTAAATACTACGCCATTCAGTGAAAAAAAAGGGACTTTATGCTTTCTTGCAGGATAAATAGGAGCTAACAGTACATTATCAATATCTTCTTCATTTGCTTCTAGAATTGTATTAAAATAACCCTCAGACAATTGAAAATCATCGTAAAATAAACACACATAATCTGTATGAACTTTAGATTGATTCACAAATTTTAAGCCTTCGTTCAAGCCTTCAGAGATTGTTAAAGTGTCTTCAACGGTAAAAATGATGCCTTCATGTCCTAAATTGAGCTCTTTTGAAAGTTGATGTTTACTTGAAGAAACGATAGTTAAAGAAAACGGGTAATTACTGAAATGCAATTCTTTCAATAATCCATCAACTGTTTGAGCAGGCTGAACAGAATTCGATGAAAGATACAATACAACGGATAAAAACATCTTATTTTTTCTCAAAGTTAAAGGCTATCTATAAAAAGATAATTAACAATAAATCAACAAATCATTATGAAAAAAGTACGATTAGTGGCGAATTAATATCAATTAATATTGAATTGACTTCCATATAATACAAGGAGGCTACTTTTGAAGCAAAAAGGTGCGAAAAAACATCACACGTTTACTCCAACAAAAAGACATTCAAAGACTGCTGAAAAATTTTCTTTCAATGTCGGTGGTGCAATTACTGCAACTACTTACTCCTGTTTTGATAGTACCATTTTTAATTACTAAAATTGGATTTTCAACCTACGGTAACATCACATTCATTTTTTCGATCATCGCATATTTTTTTTCTGTGACAGATTACAGCTTCAAAGTAAGTGCAACACGAGATATTGCTACTAATCTCAACAATTCGGTTGCAATAGCTGACATCATTAAAAATGTAATCACTACTAAAGCAATAATGTTCATCTTTTCAATGATAATAATTGGAATGATTGCAATAATTTATCCGCCTCTGAGAGAGCACGGCGCAATCTTAAGTTGTGGAATTGTATTATTGGCAGGGTATACTTTATCTACGGAATGGTTCTATTTAGGTACTGAAAACACTAAGCACTATGCAATCATACAAGTGGTTTCAAAGTTAATTTTTATAGGAGGATGTGTGTTACTTATACAAAATCAAAACGATTACCTGTTCTATCCAATTTTATTGAGCTCAACTATATTTTTCGGGAATTTAGTGCTCTTAATACTCGTAGTAAAAAAACACATGGTCTCACTATTAAGTATTAATATCAAAGAAATTAAATTGACACTTCGAAAGAATTTTCCGCTTTTCCTTAATCAATTTGTTCCAAACCTATACAATAACAGTGGCGTTGTTGTGATAGGATTGATGACTTCCTCTACGCAAGTTGGTACGTACGATTTACTGAAAAAACCTGTTGATTTAATTACTACTTTAATCAGTGTCCTGTCCAAAAGCATTTTCCCCTTTATGAACAGAAAAAATAGTTCCTTTGAAAAATACAGAAGATTCATGTTAGGATTGAGTACAATACTTTTCATTATCTGTTTGTTTGGAACAATACCATTTTTTGAGTTTTTAAATATCCCATTTACAACAAGATACTTAGTTACTTATCTTTTTTTGATTGCAAGTATCTACGGATATGTAATCTATGATTGTTATGGTGTAAATTATTTAATCATTCGCAACAAAGATCAACTAGTAATGAAAAACACCTTAATCGCATCACTGATTGCATTTGTTTTCGTGATACCCATGGTATATTTATGGGGATGCATGGGTGCAGCCTTAAATTTATTAGTAGCCCGAATTTTAATGGGTGTAGGATTAATGATTCAAAAACACAAACTCAATGGTTCAGAAAATTAACTATATCCTTCAGAAAATAGTTTCGCTACTTGTTGGTATAGAAATGAGATTCAAAAAAAATCTGATACTTGATGCTTCTGTAAAATTTTTAAAACGCCCTTCCGTTTTAATTCACTCCAATGCATCAATTAAAATAGCTGAAAATTGCACGATTAATTCTTCCAACTATGGGTACCATTTAAACATGCACAATAGCGTAAAGCTATATGCAGACCGAGAAAATGCGACGATTGAAATTGGAAAAAATTCTCGTATTAATGGCGCATGCATTCACGCCTTTAGTAAAATAATGATTGGTGAAAATTGTTTGATTGCGGCAAACACACAAATTATTGACGCTAACGGACATGAGTTAATGATGGAAACACCTGAAAAAAGAATACATTCTTCAGACAAAGGGAAAGAAATCGTAATCAAAGACAATGTTTGGATTGGAGCCAATTGTTTCATTTTAGGTGGAACTACCATCGGTAAAGGTGCTATAATTACTGCTGGTAGTATCGTAAAAGGAACAGTTCCTCCAAGATGCATTTTTGGAGGAAATCCGGGAGAAGTGTTAAAACAATATTGAGAGAAAATTAAGCGTATTTTAACAAAAAAATAGATAATTAATAGCAATAATACAGACATCTAAAAATTATGATTTAACTTCACAAAAAAAAAGAAATGGAATCAAAAAAACTTTTAATAACTGGTGTTGCTGGGTTTATCGGGTCAAATTTGGCAGATTATTTTGTGAAACAAGGTTATTATGTAGTTGGACTAGATAACTTTTCTACTGGGAAATGGGAAAACATTGCCCACTTATCCCATCATCCTAATTTCACTTTTATTGAAGGTGATATTAGAAATTTTGAAACATGTAGCACTGCTGTCAAAGGTTGTGATTATGTATTACACCAAGCAGCATTAGGTTCTGTTCCGAGATCAATCAATGACCCTATTACATCAAACGATGTAAATATCAGCGGGTTTCTAAATATGATTACAGCAGCAAGAGACGAAAAAGTAACTCGTTTTATTTTTGCAGCAAGCTCATCTACTTATGGAGATTCAGAAGCGTTACCAAAAGTGGAAGATGTCATAGGAAAACCTCTTTCTCCGTATGCGATTACCAAATATGTCAATGAATTATACGCGGATGTTTTTTCTAAAACCTATGGCATTGAAACAATTGGTTTACGTTATTTCAATGTTTTTGGAAGAAAACAAGATCCAAACGGAGCTTACGCAGCAGCGATTCCAAAATTTGTGTTGCAATTCATGCGTTATGAAAGCCCTGTAATTAATGGCGATGGAAATTTCTCAAGAGATTTCACCTACATTGACAATGTCATTCACATGAATGAATTAGCGATTAATACATTAAACAAAAGCGCGGTCAATCAAATTTACAATACTGCTTACGGTGATAGAACAACCTTAAATGATTTGGTGAAAACAATTCAAAAAGAATTAAGCCTACTAGACCCGAAAATTGCAGATGTAAAAATCATTCACGGACCAAATAGAGTCGGTGACATTCCTCATTCTTTGGCAAGCATTGAAAAAGCAAAAAACTTACTCAATTATGCTCCGAAATTTAACTTGGAAGCTGGATTAAAAGAAGCAATCCAATGGTATTGGAAAAACTTGAAACAAATAGTTTAGGCGTAAGCACCTCCAGCATTCACACATAGTTAACAATGAGTTAAAATAGATAAGCTCACAGGAATAAAACCATAACTTTCTAGTCACGGAAAGGTAATAGAATCCAATCGATTCATTCAAAGATACTTTCGAACTTTAACATTGAAAAAAACACCACATTCAATGATGAATAGTTCAATTAATTCTGAAGCTAAACCAATCCGAATAGGAATATATGCACGCGAAAATAGCTTTTCAGAACGATGGATTGCTTACTGTAAAAACAATAATATTTCCTATAAAACGATTGATTGCCATTCATTGAATGTGATTGAAGAAATCAAAAATGAGAACATTAC
>CALPOI020000070.1 GCA_943325145.2 Candidatus Planktophila lacus
CGTTACTTTTTTCTCAATTAATCATTTTAATAGCGTTGGTTCCTATTTTTTCTTTCCAAAAAGTGGAAGGAAAGATGTTTACACCTTTAGCTTATACCTTAGGTTTCGCTTTATTAGGAGCACTTTTGCTGACATTAACATTGGTTCCATTATTGGTTTCCATGTTGATGAAAAAAAATGTACGCGAGCGCAACAATCCTTTTGTCAATGCCATAAATAATTTTTTCGGCAATGCATCGGAGTGGTCGTTTAAAAATAAATCAAAAACATTCATTGCTGCGGTGGCGATTTTGGTGAGTGTCCTTTATTCCACACGTTGGTTAGGAACTGAATTTTTGCCTACTTTAAATGAAGGAGCTCTTTGGGTGGAAGCAAAAATGCCGATGAGTATGTCTTTGGATAAAACAAATGAAAAAGTACATGATTTAAGGCAAGATTTATCTGGTTTTCCAGAGGTAAATGGGGTGCTTTCTCAAATTGGTCGCTCTAACGATGGAACGGATCCAAGTGGTTTTTATTACGTTCAAATGCAAGTCAATCTAAAACCGATGAAAGAATGGAAACGAGACATTAAGGTGGATGAGTTGATTGTTGAGATGGATAAAAAAATGAAAAAACATGTTGGGATAAATTTCAACTATTCACAACCAATCATTGACAATGTTGCGGAGGCTGTTGCAGGTATGAATGCAAACAATGCGGTTAAAATCTTTGGTCCCGATTTAAAAGTATTAGACAGTCTTTCGAATTTAGTGCTTCGTGCAATTAAACCAGTTGAAGGGGTAAAAGATGCTGGTATTTTGAAGAATGTAGGTCAGCCAGAATTACAAATCGTTTTGAATCAGAGTAAAATGGCTTTGTATGGAGTATCTGTACAAGATGCACAAATGGCAGTTGAAATGAGTGTTGGCGGTAAAACTGCTACTGAAAAATACGAAGGGGAATACAAATTCGACGTGCGCATCCGTTACCCGGAGAAATACAGAGATTCAGAGGAAGAAATTGGAAGAATCCTTGTTCCAACGATTCATGGTGAGCAAGTTCCTTTGAGTTTAATTTCAGAGATAAAAGAAGTAACCGGACCAGCATTCATTTACCGAGACAACAATAAGCGTTTCATCGGAATTAAATTTTCGGTTCGTGAACGCGACTTAGGAAGCACGATTGCAGATGCTCAAAAGCGAGTTGATGCGATAGAGTTACCAAATAATTATTCCGTTGTATGGACTGGAGAATTTGAAAATCAGGTACGTGCTATGGGCAGACTAGGGGAGGTGGTTCCATTATCGTTTATTGCAATTTTCATTTTGTTATTTGTGTTATTTGGAAATTTCAAAGATGCCGGGTTAGTTCTTTTAAATGTACCATTTGCCATCGTAGGAGGTATATTGGCCTTGCATTTAACGGGAGTAAATTTTGGTATTTCCGTTGGGGTAGGATTTATTGCACTTTTTGGTATTGTAATTCAAAATGGAGCAATTTTAATTTCTGTTTTCAAGAAAAATCTTCAGGCCAAATTACCATTGGAACAAGCAATTTTAGACGGTGTTAAATCAAGAATTCGACCAGTTGTCATGACTGCGATGATGGCGGCGATAGGTTTATTACCTGCTGCTCTGTCAACGGGAATCGGTTCAGAGAGCCAACGACCATTAGCGATCGTTGTGATTGGCGGTTTCATAACGGCTACTGTTTTAACGTTGTTGATTTTCCCAAATATTTATTATTGGGCAAATTTGAAATCGTATCAAAAAAAACAAGCAGCATTGAATCAAAATGAAATGTTAAACAAATCGAATGATGAAGCATGAAAAATTTAATAATTAGTATATGTGTGTGTTTTGGTAGTCTATTTACCTTCTCGCAACAGCTTCAGCAAAACACGTTAAAGCTTTCTTTTTCTGAAGGAAAAGACAGATTATTGGCTGAGAATGTAAGGTTGTTGGCTGAATATTATAACATCGAAGTTGCTGACGCTCAAATGGAACAAGCTAAATTGTGGAACAATCCGTATTTTATTTGGAATGCGGAAATGTACAATTTTGCTAAGAACACCTATTTTCAAATGAATAACCAGATTCTAGTTCAGATTGAATATGTTTTTTCAGTGACAGGGAAAAGAATCAATGCAATCAAACAGGCCAACTTGAGCAAAGAAATAGCTGTTTTAGCATTCAATGATGTAATGAGAGGATTAATCTCTGAATATAGCAATACCTATTACACGCTAAATTCCCTTCAAGAAAAGGAAACAATTTATCAAAAAACAATTGCGCAATTCAAGGATGTGATTGAGTTAAGTGAGCTAAAGTTGAAGTTAGGTGTGAGTTCCGAAAACGACGTGATTCGGTTGAAAACAGAGTACCTTTCTTTGAATTCAGTTTTTAATGCCATTAAAAATGAACGTCTTCAGGTGGAAGCGAGTTTAAAAAGTATGCTAAATCTTGGTAACGATGTAACGATTCAAACACAGAAGGTCAATTATAAAATCGCCAATAATTTAACGATTCCTTATTTATTGGATTCAGCGAAAGTACATCGACCTGACCTTTTGATTGCCGAGAAAAATATCGCGTTGAATCATTTAATCTATAAGGGACAAAAGAAATTAGCATATCCTGACATGAAATTAGGTTACCAACCTTTTGACAAGGGTTCAAACCACGTGAGACCCTATGCAGGTATGGTGTTCGAAATGGATTTGCCGATTTTTAATCGAAATCAAGGAAATATTGCACAGTCAAAGGTAAAAATTGAGCAGTCCAAATACATGTACAATTATGCTTTAAAGGACTTAGAAAATCAGGTCAGTGCTGCTTATTTTAATTTGTTGAATGTAAGGAATACCTATGCTCAATTTACGGATGATATGCTACTGAAGATGGACGAACTTTCTTTGAATGCAAAAGCAAATTATGAGAAGCGTAACATTTCATTGATTGAATACATTGACCACCAACGTGCTTATGTTGAAAATAAGATGAATTGGATTGAAGCAAATGCTCAATTTTATCAAAGTATTAACAATATCCATTTTGTAGTGGGTAAAGAAATAGCATTTTAAATGAAAAAAATTCTTTTTATAATCGTACTTATGGGGATTGGAAATATCGCCATGAGTCAATTTAAGACTCCTCCAAGCATTGTCGCTAAAACGAGAATATTTGAACGTAAATTTTTATGGGGTGTCGCTTTTAATAGTTCTTGGGCAACTTACAAAGACCAATTAAGCGATTCAGCATTTTATAGACCGAGTTTGGGAGGAGGGGTAAGAGCTGAATATTATTTTAATCCTAGTTTGGGAGTTACCTTCGGTGTTGGAATTCAACAGCGAGGAACTGGAATTTACACCCCTGATTTGGATCAATCAATTGGAAATCCTGATTCGACGGGCCGTTTGAGGTATAGAATGACAACGTTTGATTTTCCAGTACAATTGGTTTATCGCTATCCCAAAAATATTTTACCAAATACTCGAATTTCAGCTCTTTTGGGTGCAGATTTCTCTGTTATTCACAATGCATTACGTGTTTGGAAAAGTGTGGACGATGGTTTTCATGAACTGTCTGATTTTTCTTCAAACTTCGAGAAATTTGACATTCCGTTGAGAGTTGGATTTGGACTGGATGCTGAAGTAGGTCATGGTTCTTTATTTAGACTTCAATTGTATGGTGAAATAAGCAATAAGAAATTGTACACTCATCCAATAACAGGAATTAAATCCAATCAACAAGTACTTTTAGGTGTAGATTTTAGCGTTTTATTTTGATAAGATTCCTTCTGATATTTTGTCTAGTAAGTGTGTCTTTTGCGCAAGACACACTACTAGTTTTTGATCGACCTGGTATTGCAGAAAGCCCATATATTACCGCTGAAAATTCCACGCAATTTGAATTAGGTACTTCATTTATGGAGAAAACAGGGATAGAATCTTTTCTGTTCCCTTCTGTGATGGGACGAAAATACATTGGTGTTCAATCCGAAATTAGAATGACGTTGAATTATACTCCGCAGATGATGACGATTATTCTTGGCAATGAACGTCTAAATTATGATCCTATAGCTTTTGGAATTAAAAGAAAACTTTGGAATGAGTGGCAATGGATTCCTGAGACTGCTGTATTGGTAAATGTATTCACTCCAATTCAACAACTTGGTAATCTGTTCCTGATTAAGAATGTAAATTGGGAATTGAATTTTTTATTCCAACAATCACTAAACAAACGGTTCAGTGTGAATTATAACTTCGGTTATTTAACTTCGGAATTCAGTAAAGATGTAGTGAGTACAAGCTTATGTTTGAATTTCAATCTAATTGATAAAATAGGACTTTTTGCTGAGGTGTTTACCTATAATCCGTTAAAGGATCAGGGTGAGTTGGGTGTTGATCTAGGATGTACGTATTCATTAGGAAAGTATTCTCAAATAGATTTATCGTTAATCAATAACAATTACAAATCAAACGATTATTTAAGTTGTTCAATTGGATATGCATATAAATTTAAACGGTAATCATCCGCATTTATCTCACCCCATTTTTCCATTTATGAATCAATTTCGGGAGTTTTTTATGCAGTTTTTTAAGAACGCTGTCCTTGTTATTGATGTTTTTAATTTTTAGCAAATCGCTGTAAACTTGATTCCCATTTTGATAAAATAAAAATTCAAAGGTTAGTGAAACAATATCGTCTCTATAAATTGGAAACAAATGACTTGATGAAAGTTCTTCTACCAAACTAGTTTGTTTACTTTTTTTTCGGTAATTTCTATCATATCCTCTAACAGAAACTAAAACATAGGTATCAAGTTGTTTATTTTTCAAAATTGATATAACAGAATCCGATGCGAGTACAGTTGGGTTTTGACCTTGTTTGAGAATATTTAATGAAGGAAAAACATTTACTCCTTGTTCAGAGAAAAGTTCAGCTAAATTAATTTCTAAACTAAATTTTTCTTCCGGACGATCCAATTGCGCAACAATAAATGCGTTTGTTAGCTGGAATGGAGCTGTTTGTTGACCTATAACTGAGAATGTTGTAAGAAATATAACAGCCACAATCAGATGTTGCAATTTTATTACCAAGTAATTGTTACGAATGGATGAGTTCATTGAAAAAAAAAATTAGAATACATTAGAAGCTATTGTTCTTACTTCATTGGAGTTAGACATCGTATAGTAATGAATACAAGGTACATTTTTGGCCATTAATTCTTTGGATTGTTGTATACCCCATTCAATTCCAAGCGCTGCAACTTCATCATTGGTTTTACACTTTAACAACTCCTTAGATAAGGCTTCAGGAATATCAATATGAAAAACTTTTGGTAAAAATGTTCCGTGATTCAATGTTTTAATCGGTTTCAATCCTGGAATGATTGGAACAGTGATTCCAATTGCTCTACAAGCATCCACAAATGCGAAAAATTTATCATTGTCAAAAAACATTTGAGTAACAATGTATTCTGCTCCTGCATCCACTTTCGCTTTTAAAAATTGTAAGTCGGTTGTCAGGTTCATCGCCTCAAAATGTTTTTCTGGATAGCCCGCTGTTCCAATACAAAAGTCAGTTGCTTCTAATTGGTAATCTTCCGTCATGTAGTTCCCATGATTCATGTCGATGATTTGTTTAATTAAATCAACAGCATAGCTATGTCCCTCTGGGTGTGGACGAAAAGTACTTTCAGTTTTAATAGAATCACCTCTCAATGCCAACACATTATCAATTCCTAGGAATTGTAAATCAATCAGTGCATTTTCAGTTTCCTCCTTACTGAATCCACCACAAATAAGATGAGGAACTGCATCCACATGGTATCTGTTCATTATTGCAGCACATATACCTACTGTTCCCGGTCGTTTACGTATTGCAATTTTTTCAAGTAAGCCGTTTGCACGTTCTTTGAAAATATACTCTTCTCTGTGGTAGGTCACATTGATGTATTTCGGTTTGAATTCCATCAAAGGATCAATTCCATCAAAGATAGAAGTGATACTTTTACCTTTCAATGGGGGTAAAATTTCAAACGAGAAAAGTGTTTTTTCAGCTGAATTTAAGTGGTCGATTACTTTCATTTTCTACTAAAATTGTATGAAATGTTAATGTGTGTGCGAAAATACAAATTTTGTTGATTCTAAATTTATTTTTTTTCTTTGGCGAAGCGCTGAATATTTACTTCTGGGTCAAGCATGGCGCCGTTCAATACGTGGTCTAATAATTCACTCGCAAGCAATGGTGCCATCATATATCCTTTTGTTCCTAAGCCATTAAATAGAATTAAATTTGGGAATTCAGCATGTTTTCCTAAGAGTGGTCTTCGATCCAAAACTGTAGGTCTGATTCCTGCTTTTTGTTCGACAATTGTATAGGGGTCGTTAGTTAATGTCGTCAGATGTGCTTCGATCTGTGCCTTTCCTTTCTCTGTGATAGAGAGATCCGTACTATTCCAATCATAGGTTGCTCCAACTTTAAATTGTTGGTGACCAATTGGAAGAATGAAACATTTCAAGTTCAATGAAACATCTTCAGGTAATTTAGTAGAATGTATTGTCAACGTTTCTCCTTTGGTGCATTGAATAGGGAGAGAGCCAAACCATGGATTTTCCGCATTGGTGTATCCTTGACAAAAAAATATTTTCTCGTAAGTTTCGTTTTTGTAGGAAGTTGTAGTGGTGTTGAAATCCGAATAATCTACTTCCTCGTAATGGATACATTGTTTAGATTCAAAGAATCGATATGCTTCTTCCATGAAAGTTACAGTAGATACATAATAAGCATGTTCAATCGTTCCTGTTCCAAAATTATTTTTAGGGTTGGAAAATGCGTCATCCTCAGAAGTAATTTGGTTTAAGTACGAGCTATATTCTGATTGAAGTTGTTTTTTACACCACTCATCACGTTCTTGTTCGTGAGCAAAAATTCTTCGAATACTAATTGGATGGAAGAAATTCGCTCCAACTAACGCTTCAATTCGTTTATAAAAAGACGCAAGATAAGGAGTGAAGTCATCCACTCTCCAGCTTTTTGTGGTACGTCTGAAAACAATAGGATTTATCAATCCAGCTGCAACCAATGAGCTGTAGTTTTTTTTCGCATCGATCAACTTGAAAGGAATGTTGCGTTCGTACATTGAAAAAGCGAGACTTAAACCAGCGATGCCGCTACCAACTATTAAATGCATGGGTTAATTTTTTGTGTATGCTAAGCTAATAATACTAATTTGAATGTCTGGGAATTTTTCTTTCAAAACTTCAATACAAGTATCAAGTGTCGCTCCTGTTGTGATAACATCATCCACGAGTGCAATGTGTTTGTAGGAATGTTCTCTTTTTCCAATTTTAATCGAATTTGACACATTTTGAAAACGCTTTTCTTTTGAGTTTTTGGTTTGACTTTTGGTATTTTTAGTCTTGATTAAGAGTTCTTCGTCGATTGGGGTATTTAATTCCACAGTAATTCCTTTGCACAATTCAGTACTTTGATTGTATCCTCGGATAAATCTTTTTTTAGAATGAATTGGGATAGGAATGAGTGCATCAACAGTGTTGAATGACCCTATTTCTTTGAGTTTTTTCCCAATTTCGCTTCCTAAATGCTGTGCCAATGGTTGATTGTTTTTGTACTTGATTTGATGTATCAAATGTTGACCAGGTCTATTTTTTTCAAAATAAAGTAGACTGTAGGTAGAATTTACTAGATGCCTACCCCAAAATAATTGATCGAGTGGTGTACTGCCATTATAAGTTTCAAAACGAGTAAAATGCAATTCATTTTGACAAATTGAACAGATTCCAAGTTCTTCATTTGTTTCTTTGGAGCAATTTAAGCAATACGTAGGAAAAAGTAGGTGAAAAATTGAAGTTTTCACAGAATTAAATAGCGGTAGTAGGATGCTTTTTCTCATTATTTCTAATAGGATAAAATTAATCAAAAAACAACTTAAATTTATTTTTGATTCAAATCTTTATGTTGTAATTTTACCATCCCATAGAAATTTGGGCGTTTTAAAAATATCCGTATCGTACTGAACGAGTTGAATCGATTAATGAGATTTATTCAACTTTATTTTGTTGATAAAGAGAAAGTAAATGTTTATTATTTTTTTTGGCGAGCGTGATTTAATTTAAGAAATTTGCAAGCTGAATTCTCTGTTTTGAAAGTGAATTATTATTGAAGTTTACAATCAAATTTGATGAATTAAAGTTTTGAAACGCGAACAATGAATAACGGCATTTCGTTATAGACAGAGTTAACAACAAAAAAGTGTAGTTATATGAAACTAAATGAACCAATTTTAGAGCCAAACGAAGGAAGATTTGTGTTGTTTCCAATTCAACACAATGATATTTGGAGTTTTTACAAAAGAGCAGAAGCAAGTTTCTGGACTGCAGAAGAAATTGATTTATCTGCGGATATCATAGATTGGGAGAATAAGTTGAATGAAAATGAAAAACATTTTATCAAACATATTTTAGCATTTTTTGCTGCTTCTGATGGTATCGTAAATGAAAATTTAGCTGAGAATTTTTTGTCTGAAGTACAATACACTGAAGCGAAGTTTTTCTATGGATTCCAGGTTGCAATCGAAAATATTCACTCTGAAACGTATTCATTGTTAATCGATACGTACATCAAAGATACGGCTGATAAAAAATACCTTTTCAATGCGATTGACACACTAAGTTGTGTGCGTAAAAAAGCAGATTGGGCGTTGAAATGGATTGAGCAAGGTTCTTTTGCACAAAGATTGGTTGCTTTTGCTGCGGTAGAAGGAATTTTCTTTTCAGGTTCTTTTTGCGCGATTTTTTGGTTGAAAAAGAGAGGTTTGATGCCAGGTTTGGGCTTTTCAAACGAATTGATTTCTCGTGACGAAGGCTTGCATTGTGATTTCGCTTGTTTGTTGTACAATAACCATGTTGTCAATAAAATGTCTTCTGCTGAAGTAAGAGAAATTATTTTAGATGCGGTTGAAATTGAGAAAGAGTTTATTTTAGAAGCGTTGCCAGTGAAACTTATCGGTATGAACAGTGAACTTATGTCACAGTACATTGAGTTTGTTGCAGATCGTTTATTAGTAGAATTGGGGAATGCGAAAGAATTCAATGTTTCCAACCCTTTTGATTTTATGGACATGCTTTCGATTCAAGGAAAATCAAATTTCTTTGAAAAAAGAGTTTCTGAATATCAAAAAGCAGGAGTTTTAAGTAATACATCTCAAACTGCAGGTGGATTTACAATTGATGAAGATTTTTAATAGATTGATATAATAAAAGTATGTACGTAGTAAAAAGAGATGGTCGTAAAGAGGTTGTAAAATTCGATAAAATCACAGCCCGTATTGTAAAAATGTGCTATGGTTTGGATTCGTTGGTAGTTCCTGAGGCGGTAGCAATGAAGGTGATTGAGGGGATTTACGACGGTGTTTCAACCACAGACTTGGACAATTTAGCAGCTGAAGTTGCAGCAGCTAAGACAATTGATCATCCAGATTATGCGTTGCTTGCTTCGAGAATTGCTGTTTCTAATTTACACAAAGAAACAAAAAAGTCTTTTTCTGAAGTAATGGAGGATTTGTATAAGTTTATTGATCCAAAAACAAATCAACCTGCTGCATTGATCGCAGACGATGTATTTGAAGTAATTCAAGCAAACAAAGAAATTTTAGATTCAAGTATCATATATGACCGTGATTTTAGATACGATTATTTCGGATTTAAAACGTTGACACGTTCTTATTTACTTCGAATCAATGGTGACATTGTGGAGCGTCCTCAACAAATGTTGATGCGTGTTTCTGTTGGGATCCATAAAGGGGACATTGCTTCTGCAATTAAAACCTATAACATGATGTCGGAAGGTTGGTTTACGCACGCTACACCAACATTATTCAACGCAGGTACACCAAAACCACAAATGTCTTCTTGTTTTTTATTGACAATGAAAGACGATAGTATTGAAGGGATTTACGATACATTGAAACAATGTGCGCAAATTTCTCAG
>CALPOI020000071.1 GCA_943325145.2 Candidatus Planktophila lacus
AATATTTTTGGTTGTAAGACAGAAGTAAAAACTCTTAATCCTAAATTATTTTGAAGTCTTCTTAAACGTGACAAAGAACTATCAAATACTCTAACCGAAGCTCCTAAACCAACGGCTGCTCTAGCTGCAAATTCACCAACAATCCCTGCTCCAATAATTACTATTTCAGCTGGTTTCACTCCAGCAATTCCTCCTAGCATTACCCCTTTTCCATTTTCGAAAGATGAAAGTAATTCTGCGGCAACTGAAATAGAAGTAGTTCCCGCGATTTCCCCCATTGTTCTTACAACTGGATAAAAACCATCTTCATCTTTTATATAATCCCATGCAATCGCAGTGATTTTCTTTTGCATTAATTTTTGTAAAATCTCTTTCGGTTGCACAGAAAGCTGTAACGCAGAAATCAACGTTTGATTACCGTGCATCAAATCAACTTCTTCATCATTTGGTGGTGCTACCTTAAAAATAATATCGCACTTATAAATCTCCGCTTTATCAAAACAAATCTCCGCTCCAGCTTCAGAATACTCATTGTCCGTAAAATTTGCATCAATACCACTTTGAGACTCAATACGAACCCTGTGTCCGTTTGAAACTAATAAAGACACTGCATCTGGTACAAGTGCAACTCTTCTCTCTTGAAAAGTAGTTTCCTTTGGAATACCGATATATAAACTTCCTTTTTTTCTTTTGATTTCAAGCATTTCTACTTGAGGCAATAAACCACTATCTTTAATAAGTGCTTGTAAAATTTCAGGACTTGTTTTCATCTTTAATTGTAATGATTCTACTTAAATCTTCATTTGCACGAAGATACACCCAAATTGTGTTATCTGGCAATAATTCTTTAATTTTTTCAGGCCACTCAATGAAACAAATCACATTTTGATAAAGTAATTCTTCAATTCCAATGTCCAATGCTTCATCTAATGAATTCAATCTATAAAGATCCATGTGGTATACCTTTCCAAAATAAGGACTTTCGTATTCATTGATCAATGAATACGTTGGTGAACCTTCTAAATCCTCAATCCCCATCGCTCGAAGAACTGACTGAGTAAAAGTAGTCTTACCGGCTCCCATCTCACCTACTAAAACCACAATCGAACCAGTTTTTAATCGCTCTAACAAATCTAATGCAATTGGTCTAATTCCATCTAAATCATTTACATTGTAATCCACTACTTTTTTGGTAATAATTCAACAAAAGGTACTAACATTTCCTCCATAGATACACCTCCATGTTGAAACGTATTCATGTAATAATTTACAAAATGATTGTAATTATTCGGGTATACAAAAAAATCGTTTTTTCTAGCAAAAACAAACTCACTTGAAACGGATGAATGCGGCAAATGAATCGATTTTGGATCTCTTACAGCGTAAACATCTTTTTCTTTATAACTTAAATTGCGACCTACTTTGTATCTTAAATTGGAATTTGTAGATTTTTCACCAATTATTTTAATAGGATTTGAAACTTTTACACTTCCATGATCAGTTGCGATAACTAATTTCGCCCCCATTTTAGCGATTTTTTTCACCATGTCCAATAAGGGTGAATGTTCAAACCAAGCTGCTGTTAACGTTCTGTAAGCTGCTTCATCATCGGCTAATTCTTTAATGATATCCATTTCGGTGCGCGCATGTGAAAGCATATCCACAAAATTATACACAATCACGTTCAAATCATTCGTCGCTAATTGATTAAAAGAATCTACCAATCGTTTTCCAGCTTCGAGATTTGTAATCTTATAATAACCTAATTTACAAGATTTTCCAATTCTATTTAAATTTAACTCTAATAATTCTTTTTCAAAATTATTTCTCCCTCCTTCTTCTTCTTCTGTAGTCCAACAATGCGGATGCATTTTTTGAATTTCCAAAGGCATTAATCCTGCGAAAAATGCATTTCTAGCATAATGAGTAGTAGTTGGTAATATACTTAATACAACATCTTCTGCTTGAACAGTGAAATAATTTGAAAAAATAGGCTTTAAAACCAACCATTGATCATACCTTAAATTATCAATCAACAAAACAACAGTTTTTTGCAGAGGTAATTCCGGAGCAATCTTTTGTTTAATTAAATGATGTAACATCAACGGAGCACCAGAAGCATGTATTAACCAATCAGTATAATTATTTTCAACAAATCGTGCAAACAAATCGTTCGCCTCTTTTTTTTGTGAAACTAACACTTCTGTTAATCCTGAATCTTGAGCCAATTCCAATTCCCAGTAAACAATTTTTTTATAAATCTCAATCCATTCTTGAATAGAATCACAATAATCTATCTGTTGGGCAAGAGATCTAAATTCTTGTTGGTAATTTGAATCTGTTTTTTGATGAATTAAAGATTGACCTTTCAAATTTTTCTTGAGACAAAGTAACAATTGATTTGGATGAACAGGTTTAATCAAATAATCTGAAATCTTACTTCCTATCGCCTCTTCCATAATTGATTCCTCTTCACTTTTGGTAATCATTACAACTGGAATTGCAGAATTTGTTTCTTTGATCTTCAGAAGTGTGTCCAATCCTGATATACCAGGCATGTTTTCATCCAAGAAAATGATATCATAATTCTCTTTCTGACTCATCTCCACTGCATCTGAACCATTATTTGTTGTAGCAACAGAATAGCCCTTTGACTCTAGAAATAAAATATGAGGTTTCAATAAATCTATTTCATCATCCGCCCACAGAATTTTAGTTTGCATGTCTTTATATTTTTTAGTTTTGAAAAAACGTTTTAAAATTATTCAATTGAGACCAATATTTCACAGAAATAACAAAAAGAAAATTTTTAATGATCCAGTTTATGGTTTTATTTCAATTCCATCAGACTTAATTTTCGATCTAATACAACATCCCTACTTTCAACGTTTACGAAGAATCTCTCAACTTGGACTTACAAACTTAGTTTACCCTGGGGCATTACATACTCGCTTTCATCATGTAATTGGAGCAATGCATCTTATGACCAATGCAGTTGCCACAATCAGAAGAAAAGGTCACGAAATAACTCCAGAAGAAGAACAAGCCGTTTTAATTGCAATTTTATTACACGACATTGGACATGGTCCTTTTAGCCACACATTGGAACATGATTTAATACACAACATCAGTCATGAATCTATCTCCAGTTATTTTATCTCACGATTGAATGAAGAGTTTAATGGAGAGCTAGAAAAATCACTTAAAGTTTTTAGCAATACCTATCCGAAAAAATTCTTACATCAACTCGTTTCGAGTCAACTTGATATGGATCGCTTAGATTATCTTAATCGCGACAGTTTTTACACAGGTGTCTCTGAAGGTAAAATTGGTTCCGATAGAATCATTGAAATGTTAAACGTGAAAGATGGCGAATTAGTACTTGAAGAAAAAGGTATTTATTCCATTGAAAAATTCATTGTCGCAAGAAGATTAATGTATTGGCAAGTCTATCTGCACAAAACTGTCGTTGCTTCTGAAAAAATGCTCATTCGAATTATTCAACGTGCAAAAGAACTTTCAGAACAAAAAATTGAATTATTTGGTTCACCTGCATTTCTTTTCTTTTTATCTCAAAAAATTGAACAATCAGATTTTGTAGCTGACCCCCAAGTTCTTGAAAAATTCGCTGAACTTGACGATTACGATGTATTAAGCGCAGTGAAAGTGTGGCAGAATCATCCAGATAAAGTTTTATCTTTACTTTGTAAAAAACTAATAAATAGAGAATTATTTAAAATAGAAATTTCCAAAGCACCATTTGACAACGATCGAATTCAACTTGAAAAAAAATTAATTAAAGAAAAATACAATCTCAACGAAGAAGAAGTTGAATACTTTATTTTTCACGACAAACTAATTAATAATGCGTACAATAAGAAAAAAGAAAAAATTAATATTTTGATGAAAAATGGCTCTTTACTCGACATTTCCAAGGCATCAGATAACTTAAATATTTCTGCACTAGCACATCCTGTTGAAAAATACTTTTTGTGTTACCCAAACTAATTAAACCAAATGAATAAAACTGCAATTGTAATCGGAGCTACTGGGCTTGTTGGTCAAGAGTTAGTAAAACAACTTATTGCGACAGATGAATACTCAAAGATCAAGTTATTTGTTAGAAAATCAATTCATTTTGATTCATCTAAAATTGAGATACATCAAGTAAACTTTGATCAAATCAACGATTGGAAGGACACAATAAATTGTGACACAATATTCTGTTGTTTAGGTACCACTCTTAAGAAAGCAAAAACAAAAGAAGTACAATTCAAAATAGACCACACCTATACTTTGTTGACAGTGAAAGCAGCTTTAATAAACGGATGCAAAACTGTAGTTTTAGTTTCATCATTAGGTGCAAATTTTAAATCTTCAAATTTTTATCTTGCTACAAAAGGACAATTAGAAGCGGATTTGACTGCCTTACATCCAGTACATTTATCTATTTTTCGACCATCAATTTTGGATGGAAACAGAATAGAAAAAAGACCTTTTGAACAATTGGCATTAAAAATAATGCGTGTACTTGGCAAAATGAAATTTATCCATAAATACGCTCCAACTTCAGTTGATACACTTTCAAAACAAATGATTCAATACTCTTTATCTAATTCAAAAGGAGTTGAAATCATTGAAGATATTCATTGAAAAAGACAAAAAATAAATCCAACGTTTATTTTCCACAATCAATAATTAAATAGTTTTAAATTGTTGATAAATGATTGATTCGAAGTTAAGATTTGATATCATTCGTGCTTTTTTTTTATTTTCTTTGTAACAGAATAGCTACGCGAAAATTACCGATGAAAAAATTTAAAAATTTAATCTTTTACATTGCTACGATTGGTTTTTTCTCGTATGCAATTTATTGGATTATTATTTTCGGTTCTCGATTAGAATTAGGAAAAAAAATCAATTTACCCGTCGCTTCAAATTCACAATGGACCGAATTTAAAAAGACACTCTTTCATAATTTAGAACATCCACTTGCAATTCTTTTAATTCAAATTTTAACGATTATTCTCGTTGCTCGTTTTTTTGGATGGTTCTTCAAAAAAATTGGACAGCCTACCGTCATCGGAGAAATTTTAGCCGGTATTTTACTAGGTCCGTCTTTGTTAGGTCTGTATTTCCCTGAATTCTCTTTAGCTTTATTTCCCAAGGAATCATTAGGTAATTTGCAATTTTTAAGCCAAATAGGGCTTATACTTTTTATGTTTGTCATAGGAATGGAACTCGACATCAAAGTTCTCAAAAACAAAGCGAACGATGCTGTGGTTATAAGTCATGCGAGTATCATCATTCCTTTTGCATTAGGAATGGGCTTAGCTTATTTTGTTTACGATTCCTTTGCACCCGAAGGGACTCAATTTATATCTTTTGCTCTATTTTTAGGTATCGCAATGAGTATTACAGCTTTTCCAGTTTTGGCTAGAATTATCCAAGAACGAGGGATGCATAAAACTAAATTAGGAACTGTTATCATTACGTGTGCAGCAGCAGACGACATTACAGCTTGGTGTATTTTAGCAATTGTAATTGCGATTGTAAAAGCGGGATCGTTTGTGAGCGCTTTGTATACGATTGCGTTAGCAGCTTTGTATGTCATAGTAATGTTAAAGTTAGTTCGGCCTTTTTTAAAACGAATTGGAGATGTAAACGCTGAAAAAACACATCTTACAAAATCAATTGTTGCCATTTTCTTTATAATGCTAATTTTTTCTGCATGGGCTACTGAAGTTATTGGAATTCATGCCTTATTTGGTGCATTTATGGCTGGTGCAATCATGCCTGAAAACACTAAATTCAGAGATATCTTCATCGAAAAAGTGGAAGATATAGCCTTAGTTTTGTTACTTCCATTGTTTTTCGTCTTCACTGGATTAAGAACGCAAATTGGATTATTGAATGATATTTATCTATGGAAAATTACTGGTGTCATAATTTTGGTAGCAGTTGCGGGTAAGTTCATTGGAAGTGCCCTAGCCTCAAGATTTGTAGGACAAAATTGGAAAGACTCATTAATTATCGGAGCATTAATGAATACAAGAGGACTAATGGAACTTGTTGTATTGAACATAGGATATGACTTAGGAATTCTAACTCCAGAAATCTTCGCAATGATGGTCATAATGGCATTGGTCACAACATTCATGACAGGACCAGCATTAGATTTAATTGAATGGACCTTCAAAAAAGTATCCAAAAATACAATTGGTATAAATGAAGACTCCGTCAATTTTAAAATTTTGATCTCATTTGGAAATTCAGAAAGAGGCCGCGCTTTACTTAGATTGGCCAATAGTTTTGTGAAAAAATTAAACACAAAAGCTGAAATAGCTACTATGCACTTAGCTCAAACCAGTGAAATTCATCAATTCAACATCAAAGATTATGAGGAAGAGATCATGTCACCAATCATTGATGAATCAAAACTATTGAAACAACGAATCACCCCTATTTTCAAAGCATCAAACGATATTAATACAGATATTTTCGAAGAAGGAAACAAAGGAGGTTACGATTTAATGTTGATTGGAATTGGTCAATCGATTTATGAAGGCAGTTTCTTAGGCAAAGTATTAGGGTTTACAACAAGTATAATGAGCCCTGAACGTCTTAAAAACAAACTTACAGGTAAGGAAAAACTATTTGATAAATCACACTTTGACGAGCGAACTCGTGAGATCTTAATCGGAGCAAACATACCTGTCGGCATACTAATCGAAAAGAAATTAACCAAAATTGAACGCGTAATCATTCCATTTTTAACAGAGTCAGACGTTCAATTGGTAAATTACTTTCAAAAATTAATCAATAACGCAGAAGCACGAATCACTCTAGTAGATATCAACGGTTACATACAATCAAACGAGGAGTTAAGTGAGCGACTAAAATTGATATCTGAATATGTTCCTGATCATTTAGAAGTTCTTAAAGAATGGGAAATTGAAAAAAAATTAATTAATACTTACGATTTAATGATGGTAAGCATTGAAAGCTGGGAATCATTAGTCGTTGAAGACGAAGAATGGTTAAACAACGCTCCTTCTACCCTGATTATCAAACCTTAGAACTCATAAATTAGATAATGAATCTAGCATGAATATATACAGACACACCTTATTTATTCTTGCATTGGGCATCTTATTTTCTTTTAAATTTTATGCACAAACCGTTCAATTAGATATTCAACACCTTTCACCAATTTCAAAAAAACATCTTGGCAACGACTACTTGATTCCAAACTTTTCTGGAGTTAATTTAGAAGGTTATAAACCAATTCTAGAAAAAACTATCAGTGTAAATGAAGGAGTCACCTCATTAAGCAGTTATAAAATCTTACAAAAATCTACATTATCAAAAGAAGCGTTGATGTACTTTACCTCAAATGGTATTCAAATTCCTTCAGAAATATCTTTTGAATCGAAAAAAAGTAAACAAAACAATCAATTTGTAGTTAAACTTTTCCCATATATTCAAGAAAACAATCAATATTACAAAATAGAAAAACTTTCATTTGAACTATCCACAACTCTAAAAAAAATTAAGCGGGGTTCGAATTTCGCCTCAAAATCAGTCCTTTCAAATCCATCTGACACTTGGATCAAACTTGCTATTTCTAAAGATGGAGTTTATAAAATTACTTTCCAAGACTTAATCAATTACGGTATCAACACAAGTAATCTTTCCAAAAATCACATTCACATTTATGGAAATGCAAGTGGAAGATTACCAGAACAAAACAATCTTCCTCGTCCTGATGATTTACAAAACAATGCTATTTTCATTTCAAGTTCCAATGGATCAATATTCTCCAAAGAAGATTACATTTTATTCTATGCATATGGTGCCAGTCGTTGGAAAAATAAAGATGGGAAATTTTATAGAGATCTAAATATTTATAGTGATGTTTCCTATTATTACTTACGCATTTCTTCCACTGAAATTGCAAAGAGAATTGAGTCCTACCCGAACTATTCAAGCTTTACTAAAACTACCGATGAATTTGATCATTATGATATCATTGAAAAAGAAGACCATTCATTAATCAATGCAGGTAAAAGATGGTACGGAGACATACTAGATATTGAATTGGAAAAAAACTATCAATTCTCATTACCATCTACAACAACTTCTGAGAGTAATTTTCAATTTTCATTCGCTTCAAATGCAAGAAGTGGAGGGAATTCCATTGACATTTCTTCGAATCAAACTCGAATACTATCTTTAGATGTAAATTCTATATCAACTGATTATATTCGTTCTGAAACGAACTTCAAACTTACCAGTACGGGAATGAACGCAATACCTTTATCTATACGTTTCAATCGAAAAAACTCTGCAGTTGCGCTACATATTGACAAAATAGAACTAAACACTCGTTGTAGATTAGTTTATCCAAATTTTCAATTAAGAATAAGAGACTTAAAAACTGTCGCTGCAAATTCAACTACCCAATTTGAAATCAATACTCCTTCAAAAGATTTAATGGCTTGGGACGTGACTTTACCTTATGCTTGTCAAATGATTCCACTCAACTATCTATCTTCTTCTAGCACATTCATTCTACCTACTGATACACTGAGAGAAATTGCTCTTTTTGAACTTAAAGACGTTTATTCACCTCAATTCTCTGAAAAAGTTACTACTCAAAATATTCATGGCTTAGAATATGCGAATCTTTTGATAATTACACCCAAAGAATTCAGTAATTCCGCTCAAGAATTAAAAAACATTCATGAGAACCAAGGGACTCGAACTCAAATAATTCTTTTAGAAGAACTTTACAACGAATTTTCATGTGGGATAGCTGATCCTACTGGCATCAAATCCTGTGTGAAAATGTTTTACGACAGGTACAAAAATGATGCTACCAAACAATTAAAAAACGTTTTGCTTTTCGGTGATGGAACATTTGACCCTAAAAATAGAATCAACTCTCCCTCTCACAAAATCTTAACCTATCAATTTGACAACTCGGAAAACCATATTGATGCTATGGTATCCGATGACTATTTTGCTTTGTTAGATGATGATGAGTCTATTTCAGGATTGGATGATGTGGATGTTGGAATTGGAAGAATGCTTGTAACCACGAACGATCAAGCGATACAATTAATTCAAAAAATCAAGTCGTATAACAACCCAACTGAAAAAAATGCGTTTGGAGATTGGCGAACAAAAATTGTTCAAATTGCAGATGATGAAGAAGATGGCTGGTTCATCTTAAAAGATGCTGAACCACAAGCAACATTTGTAACTACTAATTATCCAGAAATAATTATTGATAAAATTTACTGCGACGCAAGTAAACAAGTTCTCGGTACGGGTGGAGAACGTTACCCAGATGTAGTTTCTAAGATAAACTCAACTATTTCAGATGGATGCCTGATAATGAACTATACGGGTCACGGAGGTGAATCAGGCGCTGCGGAAGAACGAATTATTTCATTGCCCCAAATAAGTAATTGGAAAAATTCTCCTAAACTTCCATTATTTGTTTCTTCCACGTGTGAATTTACAAAATACGACAATCCAGAAAAATTATCTGCAGGAGAACTCATTTCTTTACTTCCAGATGGTGGTGCCATCGCTTTAATGACAACCACTCGTCCAGTTTTTTTTAGCGTGAACACTCTTACTGGAATTAGTTTCTATCAGTCTGTTTTTGAACGAGATGAAAACAACCAACCGCTTACTTTTGGTGAAATTATCAGACGAACAAAAAATTTAGCTGGTTCAAGTAACAACAAACGAAGTTTTACACTCATCGGCGACCCTGCACTTCAAATAGGCTTGCCTAAAGAAAAAATCAGTTTGGATAGCATCAATCAAATTGCAATAAACAAATTTAATGATACACTTAAAGCATTAGATCTTGTGGAAGCTACTGGAACAATAGAATCCCCTACTACAACTA
>CALPOI020000072.1 GCA_943325145.2 Candidatus Planktophila lacus
GTATATTTTAGCAGAGCAACTTTGTGTAGCTCAAAATAGTAAAACTGTTGATTTTACGATTGCTCCTAAACCAAATTCAACTATTTTGGCCCCTTCTAAAATTTGTTTAGGAGATACTTTTCTATTAATTGCTGATACAACCGCATCAAGCTTTGTTTGGACTGGTCCAAATAATTTTAAATCTACGAGCGCAAAAGCATTATTGGAAAATGTGAATGTAAATCAGTCAGGTGAATATAGTGTTAATTTAAAAACGGGTGATTGTACAAATATTGGAAAAGTAACTATTCGCGTTGATCAATTTGAAAAAATTCAAATTCAACCAATTGGTCCATTTTGCTCATATGACACAACTAAATATACAATTATTTCGAATACAAATGGAGTATGGAACAATGTTTCAGGCCTAATTCCGCATCCATCAGATTCTTCAAAATCCATTTTTAATCCATCGAAAGCTTTAACTGGAGTGTCTAAAGTAAAATTAATTTCTAAAGTTGGATGTGGGGGAGATGGTGAAATAGATGTTGTTGTTAATCCTTTACCATCAACGGATTTTTCTATAAGCGATAATTTCGGTTGTAAACCATTTACATTTAAATTATCGAATCATTCATCTCAATTAAGTGATTCATTGCTATTTGAAATTAATTCTAATCAACTGAAAGTGAAAGGTTCTAGTCAAGTATCACATGTGATAAATGACTCGGGTTGTTATTCTTTGAAAATTACAAATTATAGTAAAGGTTGTTTTTCTAGTCAAATGAAAGATAATGTTGTCTGTGTAGATGAACGACCTATAGCTGATTTTGACGTAAATAAAAAAGAATTAGACGTAGTAGATCCTGTTGTTCGGTTAACGAATAAATCGTCAAAAGCTACAAATTATAAATGGTTTCTAGGGGATGGTTTTATATCCCTTGAATCAAACCCGATCTACAGGTACAAAGAAGAAGCTGAAACTTACAAAATAGTTTTAGTTGCATACAGGGGTAATACTTGTATGGACACTATAATTAAGGAGATTAATATTCCAGATAAATTTTCAATCTATGTCCCAAATACTTTCACTCCTAATCAGGATAAATCAAATGAGGTTTTTTATCCAGTCATTTCAAAAGCAATAATTTCTGATTCTTATGAATTTAAAATTTATGATCGTTGGGGTGAGTTAGTTTTCGAGTCTCGTGACCGCACCAAAGGATGGAATGGTTTTTATGGAAATAAATTAGCTCCTGATGGAACCTATATTTGGAAGTTAAGTGTTATAGATGATGTTTCTAAAGCCAGAAAAGAATTTATTGGCCACGTTAATTTATTGAAATAAAATTGAATCTGCTTTTTTTGAAAAAATAATTTATTTCTTTCATTTTACCCAACTAGGTTGTTAAATTTGTATACGTTTCAACAATCAAATTATAATTCAATTAACTAAATTGTTAATTAGTTAAGTCTTTAATTTTAAGATATGTACAAAAAAACAATTCAAAATCTATTTTCAATGCGTATGATGGCATTGGGAATGTTGATTTTCCTAGTAGCCATTGCGCTAGCTACAATATTAGAATCAAAATACGATATTCAAACAGCTAAACTTTTCATTTATAATGCTAAATGGTTTGAAATACTGTTAGTTTACTTATTAATCAATCTAATTGTAAATATATTTCGATATCGAATGTTTTCAAGAGAAAAGGTGGCAATGTTGTCTTTTCATTTGTCTTTCATTGTGATTATAATAGGAGCTGCAGTTACTCGTTATTTTAGTTTTGAAGGACTAATGTTAATTCGAGAAGGTAGTTCTTCTAATTTCATTTATTTATCAGATCCACACTTGTGGTTCAAGATAAATGATGGTAAAATGCAGTATACGTTGAACCAGAAATTATTGCAATCCGAACAATGCTTGAATTCTTTTGATCATGATGTAAATTTTCCTAATCGTAAAAAACCTCTTCGCATTGAAGTAATTTCATTTAGAAAAAAAATGATTGACACGTTGATAATTAATGATTCTATTAATGAGAGCGTATTGGAAATTGTTACTGATGGCATGAAGTCCAATTATGTTGGTCCAAATCAATTTGTGATGGTTGGTGAAAATGCTCTTTCGTTTGAAAAGAAAAATTCAATGCCCGGTATAGACGTGAAAAGAGTCAATGGTCAACTTTTTGTTGCTTCTAAATTACCTTTTAGATATTTACCAATGTCAAAAATGAAAATGTACCGACAATCTGGTGCTACTCCTCCTGATGAAGCATTTACAAATATACCATCAGATAGTTTGGTTCCTTTTTATTCAACAACTTTATATCAAGTAGCTGGTCAACAGTTTGTTTTTAAAAGAATAATTGAACATGCTAAAATGATGAAAGTTTCTTCTGGAAGAAAAGATAAAGGATTGGATGTGCTATCCTTAAAAATTTCAGATGATGTTTCATCAAAAAATGTCGATTTAGTTGGAGGAATTGGACAGATTCCTGAAAAAGAAATTTTTCAATTTAGTGGTTTAACTTTTGAAATGGAATATGGATCTTCTAAGTTAAATTTACCTTTTTCAATTGCTTGTAGGGATTTTAAGTTAGACCGTTATCCAGGATCAAATGTGGCTTCTTCTTTTGAAAGTGAAGTCACCATTTTAGATCCTGAGAAAAAATATACACGTAATCAACGTATTTTTATGAATCATGTTATGGATTATCGAGGTTATCGTTTTTTTCAATCAAGCTATGATCCAGATGAAAAAGGTACACGATTAAGTGTTAATCATGATTTTTGGGGCACAAATATCACCTATTTAGGATATTTGTTAATGGCGATAGGAATGATTATGTCTTTGTTTGCACCCAATGGGAGATTTAAAGATTTATTGTCAAAAATAAATATTTCTCAAAAGCGAAGAAAAGAATTGCTATCATTTCTAATTATTCTTTCTACTTCCTCTTTTGGATTCTCACAAGGTGATCATCATGATCACAATCACAATCATACACATCAAAAGAAGGAGATAACAAAAAAAGAGGTAGCTATTCATAGAATTGTTTCTGAAGAACATTCCGAAGATTTAGCTTCTTTATTAGTTCAAGATTACGATGGAAGGATTGTTCCATTGCATACAATGGCTGATCAATTATTGCGTAAGATTTATGGCAAAAATATTTTTGAAAAAAAGAATGCGATTCAGGTGATTATGAGTATGCACATGTATCCTCCATTTTGGATGGAGAAAAAAATCATCTCAATTCCTCAAGTATTACGAGAGCCGCTCCATTTATCAAATTATGAAGCATACACTAGTTTAGTGAACGTAGAATCAGGTGAATTTAAATGGTTATCCAACTATAATTCAGCTCATCAAAAATTAGAATCTAAAAGATCTGAATTCGATAAAAAAATCATTAAGTTGGTTGAACGTTTTCAAGTTTTAAGCGCGATATTTAGTTGGGAGTATATGAAAATAATTCCTCTCAAAGGGGATAAAAACAATACTTGGTTTGTACCTTTAAATATGGAGTTGATGAAAAAAGATTCGATCTCATCATCTTTAGCGTTGAGGTATTTAGCTGAAGTTGATGAAGCTGCTCAGAATAATTCTTTTGTAAAAGCGAATCAATCACTAACTAAACTAAAATCTTTTCAAAGAACAATTGCAAAAGGTATAGTACCTTCTAGTAAGCATGTTGATTTAGAAATTCGTTACAATAAAATGAATGTTTTTAAAAATACGATGTATAGTTATTTTACACTTGGTATAGTTTTATTAATTCTTTATTTTGTTCGAATTTTTGTAAAACCAACTCATAAGTCAGAGCGAATAATTAAGCGAACGATGTTGCCTTTTATAATTTTAATAGGAATCGTATTTGTTTATCACGGAATTGGAATTGGGTTAAGGTGGTATATTTCAGGTCATGCCCCATGGAGTAATGGTTATGAGGCAGTAGTCTTTATAGCATGGGTTGCAATGCTGGCAGGTTTTATTTTTTCACGAAAAAATGGTGCTGTTTTAGCTGGAACTGCAATTCTTTCGTTCTTTATTTTATTTGTTACCGAATTGAATTTAATGGATCCAGAAATTACGCCATTACAACCAGTATTAAAGTCTTATTGGTTAATGATTCATGTAGCAATAATTACAGGTAGTTATGGTTTCCTTGGTTTAGGTGCAATTTTATCTTTGTTAAATCAAGTGTTGTATTTGTTTCGTTCTAAGAAAAATGGACTTCGAATTACGGTACAAATAAAAGAAATCACGGCAGTTTCAGAGTTGACAATTACCTTGGGTTTATTTATGTTAACGATCGGTACATTTCTTGGAGGTATTTGGGCAAATGAGTCTTGGGGTAGGTATTGGGGCTGGGATCCAAAGGAAACATGGGCATTAGTTTCTGTGTTAGTTTATGCAATTATTCTTCATTTAAGATACATTCCTGGTTTAAATAGTACTTTTACATTTAATTTAGTTTCATTCTGGGGTTACGGAGCAATTATTTTTACTTTTTTTGGAGTTAATTTCTATTTAGTTGGTTTACATTCTTATGCTCAGGGAGAAGGATTGGCAGAAATTCCAAATTGGATTTTTTATACAATAGCAGTTTTCTTCTTATTCTCTTGTGGATCATACATGAGATATCGAACGTATAAATTAAAACAGAGTCGAGCATGAAAGTAGATATTTTAGCTTTTGGAGCTCACCCAGATGATGTTGAATTATCTGCATCGGGGACTCTTCTTAAATACATTAATCAAGGAAAGAAGGCTGCAATTGTTGATCTTACTGAAGGAGAATTAGGGTCGAGGGGTACAAATATTACGCGATCTAATGAAGCAAATTTAGCTGCTTCGATTCTCGGAATAGAAGCTCGAGTCAATTTAAATTTAGGTGATGGATTTTTCGAGTACAATCAGGAAAATTTAATTAAAGTTGTAGAGCAAATTCGATTTTTTAAACCTGAAATAGTATTTGCTAATGCAATTGATGATCGCCATCCTGATCATGGGAAGGGGAGTAAATTAGTTTCAGATGCATGTTTTTTGTCTGGATTATTGAAAATAAAAACCAATTATCAAGGTGAATCTCAAGAGCACCATCGTCCAAAAGTTGTTTATCACTATATACAAGATCGCTACATAAAACCAGATTTTGTCATTGATGTTTCAGAATTTATTAAACTAAAATTTGAAGCTATTTTTGCTTATAAAACTCAATTTTATAATCCAGAGATGGAAGGTCCACAAACCCCTATTTCAAGTGAAAATTTTATTGATTTTTTGAAAGGTAGAATGGCTACAATGGGAAGAGAAATAGACGTGCCTTTTGCAGAAGGATTTACAGTTGAAAGAACTATTGGTGTCAATAATCTTTTCGATTTAATTTAATATTAATATAGAGTGCAATTAATAATTTTAATTAATTTTGTTTAGAAAGGTTATAAATAATGAAATTAGTACTCGCCGATAGCAACGAATTAATTCGAATTGGGCTTAGAACAATCCTAAATTCTCAGTTAAAAATTGAGATAGTAGGTGAGGCTGTAAATAATGATGATTTATTTAAGTTGATCTCTAGTTTTGAAACTGACATTGTATTAATTGATTATACTTCACCAGGGTTTAGTATTGACATCATTCCTAAGGTTGTTTCAAGTTTTCCCCAAGTTAAGTTTGTTGCGATTACACCTGAGCAAGGCGCACAAACACTCGTAGATGCATTACGAAGTGGTGTTTCGAGTTATGTGAAAAAAGATTGTGATATTTCTGAAATAATTAATGCAATTAAAGAGACAAAACAAGGAAATAAATTTTTCTGTGGTCAAGTTCTTGAAACTATTCAAAGAGCGAGTATAAACGTTGAAGATATAGATTTTGCTTCGTTTTCATGTGAACCGATTTTACTTTCAGAGAGAGAAAACGAGATTATTGTATACATTGCTGAAGGGCAAACAAATGCCCAGATAGCCGAAAATTTATTCCTAAGTAATCATACAGTTAATACACATCGTAAAAATATTATGGCGAAATTGGGCGTAAAAAATACTGCAGGTATTGTTATGTATGCTGTGAAAACACAACTTGTTAGTCCGAATAAATTCTTGTTTGCTAATCAAGGCTGATTAAACTAATAAGATCTTTGTAAAAGATACAAACTAAGGTAGATTAAAAATTTCATACGGGTTCCGATAATTATCGGAATTACTGTTGTAAATGTCGATGTTATTTTTTGATTAAATGATGAGTTAAGTGTTTAGTAACGGTTTGCTAATCTCTAAAAAAGAATTTTCGGTAGATTATTGTTAGAAGAATACTATAAAACGTAGAAAGCATCATTAACGACAATAAACTTACCAACGATGTGGCAGATGCTGTATAAAAACTCTTTGGTCCTTTAATTAATTCCTTACGAATTCTTTCTTTAGACATTACTTCAAACGATTCATTTTCTTTTTTCAATTGCTCAAATTTCACTTCATTTTTTAATGTGGTATCTATGAGTACTTGAGCTTTATGAATTTGTCGTTGATTGTATTGTGGATCAATTTTTGAATAATAGAAATAAATAAAAATTGAAACAATTACTGCATAGGGCATTCCGATACTAAGTGATTTTTTTATATCATTAAGTGCATTCCCTTTTTCTAATAGTTCATTTTTTTTGTGAATAAATAGTCCAATTGAAATAGCTGCAAGCAAACAAAAAATATTCCCGAAAATAGCAGGTGTTACTGAACTAACTGCATAGCCAAACCAAAATAATAGAAGTTTGAAGAAAATCCAAAGAACTGCAAATAATAGACTAAACTTAATTTTATTTTTCACTATTAGGAGGGATTAATTAGCGATTCATTGAAGCTAAAAATTCTTCGTTTGAAAGTGTATTATCCATTTGACTTTTTAAGAACTCCATGGCTTCTACAGCATTCATGTCAGCTATGTGTCGTCGTAACAGATAAACTCTTTGTAGAACATCCTTACGCACTAATAAATCATCTCTTCTAGTACTTGAAGCTGTAATGTCTATAGCCGGGAAAATACGACGATTGGCAATTTTTCTGTCTAATTGAAGCTCCATATTTCCTGTACCTTTAAATTCTTCGAAGATTACTTCGTCCATTTTAGATCCAGTATCTGTTAATGCTGTAGCAATGATTGATAGTGAACCTCCATTTTCAATTTTTCTAGCAGCTCCAAAGAAACGTTTAGGCTTGTGTAAAGCATTTGCGTCAACACCTCCTGAAAGTACTTTTCCAGATGCTGGTGAAACCGTATTATAAGCTCTAGCTAAACGAGTAATCGAGTCAAGAAGGATACAAACATCATGACCGCATTCTACCATTCTTTTTGCTTTTTCAAGAACAATATTCGCCACTTTTACATGTCTTTCTGCAGGTTCATCAAATGTAGAGGCAATTACTTCTGCTTTTACACTTCTAGCCATATCTGTAACTTCTTCAGGTCGTTCGTCAATTAACAATACGATAAGATATACTTCTGGATGATTCGCTGCAATTGCGTTAGCAACATCTTTTAGAAGCATAGTTTTACCCGTTTTCGGCTGAGCTACAATCATACCTCTTTGACCTTTACCAATTGGAGCAAATAAATCCATGATTCGGGTTGACATAGATTCGTCTTTGTGTCCTGTTAAATTGAACTTTTCATTTGGGAAAAGTGGTGTTAAATATTGAAACGGAACTCTGTCTCTTATGTAAGAAGGGTGTCTTCCGTTTATTGAGTCAACTTTTACTAGTGGAAAGAATTTTTCTCCTTCTTTTGGAGGTCGAATAGTTCCTAGGACTGTGTCACCAGTTTTAAGTCCAAAAAATTTAATTTGACTTTGTGAAACGTAAATATCGTCTGGTGAAGGTAAGTAGTTATAATCTGATGATCGAAGAAATCCAAAGCCTTCTTGAATTACTTCTAATACTCCCTCAGCGCTTACAATACCTGCTAAATCGTAACGTATTTCTTCTTGTTTTTCTACTTGTTTATCATGTTGTTTCTCAGGTAACCGTTCTCTGTTTTCAGGTCTTTTATGATGATGAGTTGGTACTTTCGTATTTCTTTCAACATTTACTACTGGTTCATTGGAAGAAGTTTGTTTTAATGGATTATTTGTTGAACTATCTTCAACTGGTTCAATTTTTTCTTCTGTAGTTATGTTTTCAGTGGATTCTGAGTTTACTAATTTACGAGTTGTATGAGGTCTTTTGTGTTGTGGTCTATTTTTTGAAAAAGGTTCTTGTTGTTTTATCTCAACATCTGATTCTTTTATAGTTTGTTCTTCTAGTTTCTCTTCAGTAGTTTCAGTTGGAACAGATATTCCCTTCTCTTGTATATGTTTTTTGATTGGACCTTTTTTTACAGGTGTTGTTTTTTCTATTGTAGAAGGCGATGATGTTAAGACTTCATTACCAGAAGTATTATCAGAAGCTATTTTTTTTATTGCATCAATAATGTCTGCTTTTTTTAACGATTCTGAATTGATAATTCCAGCTGCTGTTGCAATAACTCGTAAATCAGAAAGTTTTTTGCCTTCTAAATCTTTAATATCCATAAAGAATGAATTGATTTTTTAAATGTAAAAGAGAAATTTGAGTGATAGTAATGATTCGATTAATGAATCTTGATTGCAAGTGTACTAAATTATTTTTAAATAACAAGAATTCTATTAAAAAATGTGAATTTTTCAATTTTGATAGTATTACTATTATATTTGTGAGTGAAATAATTTTTTATGTTCAAAGATAATTTTAGAATTGAAGTAAATAGTAGTTTGTTTATCAAGAATCCAACTTCTAGCAAACTCGGAGAATCTATTGTTAAAGAAGGTTTGTCTTTACTTGAGAATATCGGTTATGAAGATTTTACCTTTAAAAAATTAGCCATTAGCATTCAAACAACAGAGAGTACATTGTATCGGTATTTTGAAAATAAACATCAGTTTTTAATGTATTTATTCAATTATTACTGGACTTGGATGGAAGTTAATTTTACGATGGCAATCACAAATATTTCAGATCCAAAAGAGCAGTTAAAACGAATCATTGGGGTTTTAGTTACTCAAGCTCCTCAAAAAATAGGATCGTTATTATTGGATGAATTTTTATTGAAACAAGTGATCACCAACGAATCTTCTAAAACTTTTTTGAACAAAAAGGTAGATGAAGAAAATAAAGCAGGATATTATTTAACATTTAAAAGAAATGTTTGTTTGATTTCTGAAGTGTTGTTAAAAATGAATCCTAATTATCTATATCCAAATGCCTTGGCTGCAACTTTAATTGAAGCATCATTTCATCAACGTTATTTTGGATTACATTTACCTCGTTTGACAAATGAATTACATATAACTTCAAATTTGGAAGATTTTTTGTTACATCTTTCTATTAATGCCTTAATTTAATTATTATGGAAAATTTTGTTTTAAAACCTTATCAACGTCTTTTAAGGATGTTCAACCTAGATAAAAAAGAGATTTATCACATCTATTTTTATTCGATGTTTATTGGATTGACTAATTTAGCATTACCCTTAGGTATTCAATCAATCATTAATTTAGTGCAATTAGGTACAGTTTCTGCTTCTTGGATGGTACTAGTACTTGTTGTGGTTGTTGCAATTGTTTTTTCTGGGATACTACAATTGGTTCAATTAAGAATTACTGAAACGATACAGCAAAAGATTTTTGTTCGTTCTTCGTTTTCATTTGCATACAGAATTCCATTGTTTGATACTTTTTCCTTGAATGGAGTCTACACA
>CALPOI020000073.1 GCA_943325145.2 Candidatus Planktophila lacus
GGAAGATAACCTACTGCTTTCACACTTGCTTCTTGTTCAGGAGGAAAAATACAACCGTTTTCGTCGCAAATTTGAAATGTATAACCAAACTTAATATCCGATGGAGCACTTGAAAGAAACTCTATCTCTTGCTTAAAAGTAGCGGAATTTTCAAAAATCAAAGAAACCCCTAAATCATCTTTGTGTAATAACGCTTTTTTTCCGTCCATTAACTTACCTACAATGCGGTAATTTTTTGAAGCTGAAAATTTAAATGTCGTCGGAAACCCTGTAAAATCTGCTTTATCTGGGTCGTGATTGACAGAATAAATGTGCCAGCCCTTTTTAATTTTAGCATTAGCTACAAGGTAAGCATGGGAGGCATCTTTCTTTTCTAGAGAAAACTCCCAACTTAATTTATCTGTCCAATCTCCCCCAGGCTGTGAAAACCCAAAGAAAGTTAACATTAGTGTAAAACACACCATTAATAATGAATTCATTTTTAAGCTCATATATAGTTAATCTTTATTTTAAAAAATCATTTCAACATCTTTCGAGAATCTGTTAAAATTAAAAAATCCGTTTTGAATTTAGATACAAATCTATACAAAACGGATAATAAAAATGTAACAAAGGACAATTATCCTTTTATTTTTTTTCAATATTTAACTTCTACGATATGGTCAATCGGAATCCAAACACCTCCTTTTAAACAAATATATTTAGAACCGGTTGCCCAAATTGTTGTTTCAACTCTTTTAGGACCTTCGTCATCATGAAAGTAAATACTCACTTTAGAATGATATCCATTTCCAAGTCGAGTTGCTTGTTCTAATTGTCTGCGCAAATCTGCGTGTTGCTCAACTTCAATTTCTTTGTGAAAAGACAATGAAGAAACGGCTTCTTTTTCGATTGTTTTATATGCTGAAACCTCCATGATTGTAAAATTTAGATTCTTAAATATATAAAAAAAATTCAACAATTAAAAATTGCTCTGATTTTTTTTCAACACTAAAACAAAAGTAAGCATTTTCTTCAAAAAAAGCAAGACCTGTATTGTAGTTTCTACAATTTCCTTTCGATTAATTCTAATTTCCAAACCGTTTTAGCATCACTTTTCGCAATTGCTTTTTCACTAATTGCACACCTATAACACCATAGTATGCCTGATGAATCAAAAACTACAGGCCAACCACTCCGCTTTGAATGAGGTATTTTTGCATCAGTCAAAACATCTGAGATTAGTGTTGTTCCTTTCATACCAATTTTCTTCATTCTATCCCCATTTTGCCATGATCTTAACTGTAAATCTCCATCAACTTTAGAAGGGTCAAAATAAACGATTGACTTGTCAAAAACAGCTGGGATATTATCTACAGTGGTAACATTAAGTGTGTATTCTATAGGTAATTGACCATCATTAACACTAAAACTTTTCCCCTCATGTATAAATTCATATTCACCAAAAATTCGTCTTGCACCTTTTTGAGCAAATCTCATTTTTTTCAGCTCAAATATCTGATTTCCTCCTATTCTTAATTTTCTAAGTACCTCAATGAGTTCTTCAGATGTTAATTTATCAAAATCTGAAAACAACCACTGATTTTGGGCTTTTATATTGGTTACTTCATCTTGAACATTTTTTTCCAATTCTAACTGTGTGGACTGAAATTGATCCATTAAAAATAGAATGCTTTCTTTTAATGTTGGAATTTTAGAATAAACCAGAGGGAGGATTTCATTCCTTAATTTATTTCTGGAATACTTTAAAGAATGATTTGAACTATCTTCTCTCCAATTCAAATTTTTATTCGTTGCAATTGAATAAAGTTCTTCTTTAGAAAATCGTAACAAAGGACGAATGAATACTCCGTTTTTCTGTAACATTCCGCTCAACCCCATTACACCCGATTTTCTTGAAAATTGAAGAAAAAAAGTTTCAATTTGATCGTCGGAATGATGTCCTAAGGCAATGTATGAGGATGGATTTTGAGATTGAATCGCTTGAAACCAACCGTATCGTTGATCTCTAGCAAATTGTTGCAGATTTTGTTTGTTCTGCTTGAGGATGACTTTTGACGGGATGACTTTTAAATGAAATGGAACTCCTAATTGATGACACAATGATGCGACAAAGTTTTGATCCAAAAGACTTTCTTCATCCCTTAATTGATAATTTACATGCAGTACCTCTACTTTTACTTGCAGCTCTAAAAGTAGGTGAATCAAAACAATTGAATCCACTCCCCCACTGCATGCAACAAAAACTTGTTTGTCTTTTAACCATTCCCATTCGGAAATTTTATCAGAATAACTTTTGTTCTCCAAATAACTCAATGATTTTCTTTACTTTGGTTAAACATTCTTGATATTCACTTTCAGGATTTGCTTCTATGGTAATCGCACTTCCAACTGAACAGGATAAATAGTGAGTGGATTGATTGTATACCAAACTGCGAATGACAACATTGAAATCAAAATCACCCGAAGGTCTGAAACAACCAATTGTTCCTGCGTAAATACCTCTTTTAAATGACTCAAGTTCTTCCGTAATCCTCATAACGCTCAATTTTGGAGCACCTGTCATGGAACCCATTGGAAATAACGCTTCCAAAATACCTGAAAATTTTTGTGATTTGCTTACCTCACACGAAACAGTAGAGATCAAATGGTGCAATGTTTTAAACGTATGTACACCAACCAACTCGTCCACAGCAACTGAACCTTTTAAAGCAATTTTAGAAAGGTCATTTCGAACTAAATCCGTAATCATAACATTTTCAGAAATCTCTTTTGGATTCCTACTTAACTCACGAATGAATTGCTCATCCTCCAATTGATTTCCACCTCTTTGTATAGTTCCTTTTATAGGCTGTGTTATGATTTTAGATCCTTTTCTTTGAATAAATCGTTCAGGAGAACCACAAAACACTTCCCAATTGAGCCATTTTACATACACAGAAAAAGGAGCTTCCGTCATCTTATACAACCGATTAAACAATGAAGCACTGTCCAATTCTTTCACATTCGATGCATAAAATTGCTGGCAAAAATTCAACTCATAAGCGTTTCCAAGTTGAATCTGTTCTTTTGCCTGAATGATTTTATGAAAATACGTTTCTCTTGATACAGAAGGTTGAAATTGCAGGCTTTGAAGGCCTTCAGATAAATCATGTTCTTTCAAAAAAGAACGAATAAAACCAGTAATCTCTTCATATTCAACACAATTTACATTACCTTCTAAGATCGTAACCACTTCCTCTTTCATTGAAATCACCACCTTAGCTGTCCAAAATAAAGCGTAGGGAAAGTCAATTAAATCAGTATTGTTAGAAGATAATTTTTCAATTGAATTCTTAACATCGTAAGAAATACAGGAAAAAACATGCATTCCTAGATGTCGCTCTAAAAAATCATCTGTTTTAGCGAGGGATTCAAATTCATTTAATTCCAATGAGTCACGCTTACCAAATGCAAAGAGTGACTCATTCGGAAAATAAATGAGTGTTTCAAACAATTCGTTCATTCAAAATGCGTGAAATGTTTAATCATTTTCAGCAACAACTTCTGTTACTTCTGGTAAATGTTGTTTTAATAAATTTTCAATCCCCCCTTTCAAAGTGGCAGTTGAGGAAGGACATCCTGAACATGCTCCCTTAAGTACAACTGTAACTTTACCATCTTCGAAACCTCTAAACTCAATTGCCCCACCATCATTTTCAACAGCTGGTTTCACATACTCATCTAATAAGTTACGAATTGCATCATCGTATTCTGAAGGCTCAAAAAATTTAGATGAACCATCTGTAGAATCTTCTGTTTTCTTTTCTTTTGGCAAAGGCATTTGAATCAATACATCTTTACCATCGGCAATCCAATTTTTTACAAACTCACGTAAATCCATCGTAATAAAATCCCAAGGAATATTATCACTTTTAGTAATTGTTACAAAATTACTTGCAATAAAAACACCTCTTACAAATGGAAAATTAAATAATTCCTCAGCAATTGGTGAGAATCCTTTTGCTTCTTCTTTTGATGTAAACTCTACCGACTCTCCGGTAAGCATCAAATATTTATTCACCACAAACTTCATTGTTGAAGGGTTTGGTGTCATTTCAGAATATACATTTACTGGTACTTGCATAAGATTTATTTTGAGCGTTAAAAATACAATAAAATTTTCCTATTAAATCACTATGCTTTCATAAGTAACAATTGTTTTTTTTATTATTTTCGTGCCGAATTAATAAATTTTAAAGAAAATGTCGTATTTGTTTACATCAGAATCTGTCTCTGAAGGACATCCAGATAAAGTAGCGGATCAAATCTCTGACGCTCTTATTGATAATTTCATGGCGTTTGACCCAACTTCAAAAGTTGCTTGTGAAACGTTAGTGACTACAGGACAAGTTGTTTTAGCTGGTGAAGTTAAAACTAAAACTTATTTGGATGTACAATCAATTGCTAGAGAAGTGATCTCTCGTATTGGTTATACAAAATCTGAATACATGTTTGAAGCAAATTCTTGCGGTATTTTATCTGCAATTCACGATCAATCTGACGATATCAATCAAGGTGTTGACAGAACAAATCCTGAAGAGCAAGGTGCTGGTGACCAAGGTATGATGTTTGGATACGCAACTAAAGAAACTGAAAATTACATGCCATTAGCTTTAGACTTAGCGCATAAAATTTTACAAGAACTTTCTTACATCAGAAATAATGAACCAAATTTAATCGGTTATTTACGTCCAGATGCAAAATCTCAAGTAACGATTGAATATTCAGACGACAATGTTCCACAACGCATTGATTCAATCGTTGTGTCTACACAACATGACGACTTTGCTTCTGAAGTTGAAATGTTAGCAAAAATTAAAGAAGACATTATAAACATTGTAATTCCAAGAGTTAAAGCTAAATTAAAACCAGAATTACAATCGTTGTTTACTGATGCAATTACTTACCACATTAACCCAACTGGTAAATTCGTTATTGGTGGCCCTCATGGAGACACTGGTCTTACCGGAAGAAAAATCATTGTAGACACTTACGGAGGTAAAGGTGCTCATGGTGGTGGTGCATTCTCTGGTAAAGACCCTTCTAAAGTTGACCGTTCTGCTGCGTATGCTACGCGTCACATTGCCAAGAATTTAGTTGCTGCGGGATTGTGTGATGAAGTATTGGTTCAGGTTTCATATGCAATTGGTGTTGCAGAACCATGTGGTTTGTATATCAATACATACGGAACAAGTAAAGTGGATAAAACTGACGGTGAAATTGCAAAAATTGTTTCTACTATTTTCGACCTTAGACCATACTTTATTGAAAAAAGATTGAAACTTAGAAATCCTATCTATAGCGAAACAGCTGCTTACGGACACATGGGAAGAAAAAATGAAATCGTAACGAAACGTTTCGTTGCTCCTTCAGGTGAAGTTATCGAAAGAGAAGTAGAATTGTTTACTTGGGAGAAATTAGATTTTGTAGACCAAGTTAAAACAGCATTTGAGTTATAATTCATTTTAACTACTTTCATGAAATTTAAAAGCGCGAACCAATGGTTGGCGCTTTTTTATGCGTTAAAAATTAGCGATACCAATCTACCTCTTTTCTTTTGCGCTTATTCGTTTTTTTGATTCTTTTTTTTACTGCACTAGATTGTTTGTTCCAAAAATCGTCTACTGCTCTTTGATTCGCTTTTCGTTGGTTTTTTGCTGCTATCTTTTTTTGTTTGTCCAATTCTTTTTTTAATTCGGCCTCACTTAACTCTTCTTTCTGTTTCTTAAATAAACTGCAAGAGGTAGCTTGAATTCCTACTGAAAATAGAACTGCTAAAAACAATAAATATTTATAACTACTTTTAAGCATCAATAAGAAATCTTTGAATGAAGTTAATTATTTTTTTAGTATTGAGTACAACAGTATTATTAGGGTGTAAAAAAACCACGAATCATCCTGTACCAAGCACACCTTTTTCTATCTCCATTAATTTGAATCTCCCCTCTTACAATGCATTGAACGGCGTAGGCGGCTATTGTTATGTACAAGGAGGAATACAAGGAATTGTAGTATACAGACGTTCTGTAGATGAGTTTTATGCCTTTGACAGAAAATCTCCTGCTGGTGCTAGTCAATGTAACTATCCACTCTCAGTAAATTCAAAAAATTTCCTACAACTAGATGACTCATGTACTTCAGCAAAATTCTCGTTGTATGATGGATCTGCAATCTCAGGTTCAGATGTTGGACTTCGACAATATGCAACCCAGTGGAATGGATCTAATATTCTTGAGATTTACAATTAAAACTTCCCTCTAACAATGCGTCCACGGTTTTATATCCAATTCCATAACGATGCACATATGGTTGGAATGATTCTATTTGTGCGAGTGTACGAATTCCTCCAGAAGCCTTTATGTTTAAATTAGAACCCTTCACTCTTATCTGTTGACTCATGACTTGAATTTTATCTAATTCAGCACCAATATCAACTTTACCCGTAGATGTTTTGATAAAATCTACCCCAGCTGTAATACAAGCATTCGTTGCAAATAGTGTTTCGTCCAATGACAAAACTCCGCTTTCAACGATGATTTTGACAATTACAGAAGTATTTCTTTTTGTTTTCAATGTTTTACAAAACATTGAAAGTTCATTTAGCTCATGCTGCAAATAAGCTTGGTCTTCAATTCTTTTGTAATTCCAAACGATATCAATCTCGTCAGCACCTGATTGAATTAATTGTTTTATTTCGTCTTTCTTTGCTGTAATTGTGGCTTCTCCATCCGGAAAAGAAACAACACTACAAACTAAAATTGAACTTTTAGAAATTGCATCGAAAACGAACTCAACATGTTGAGGTAATACACACACTGATTTTACCCGTAAGATAATTGCACTTTTACTAAGCGTAACAATTTCTTCTATAGGAGCATTTTGATCTAACAATGTATAATCTACTTGTCCAATTAACTCTGTCATGATGTTTTACTATTTTTTAATCTTCTTACGCTATGTTGTTTATATTGATGAGTAACAACACTAACATTTCCATCTGCTTCCAAAATTAAACTATCTACCTCTTCGATCGCATCACTTCCGTGTTCCCTAATTGCTTGAAGTAATTCTTCTTTTGTGATATTATTTTTAGAACAATTTTTTCCCAATATTTTCCCATTGTGAATCAATAATACAGGATCACCTTCAATAACTTTTCGGAAAAAAGGGAAGTTATATTTTAATTTTTTAAAAAGGTAATTCATCGCAAAAAGTACCGATGCCGCTACCAAACCACCTTGAAGCGAAGTATCAGCTCCTACCATTGCATTTTGAACAGCATTACTAATCAAAAGTACAAATATTAAATCTGTTACTGATAATTGAGCTAATTCTGTCTTCCCCAAGATTCTAAGCACAACAACAATAAATAAATATACACTTGCTGTACTAACAATAATAGACAAATAAGTTCCCATAGAATTTTTCTCAAAAACGAAAGTAATCAATCGGTTTTTAATCCACCTTGTTTACTTCAAAGTTTAAGTAAAATATTAAAAAATAGAAGATAAAAAGTAAATTTGCACTTTAATTGATTGCACAGAATATTTATAAAATCGAATTACGATGACACTTCAAGAAATTAGACAACATTTTTTCGACTTTTTTGCAGGGAAAGGACACAAAATCGTTCCTTCTGCACCTATGGTTGTAAAAAACGATCCAACGTTAATGTTTACTAACGCTGGGATGAATCAATTTAAAGATTATTTCTTGGGGAATGCAAAACCTAGTGTCACGCGTATTGCAAATACACAAAAATGCTTACGTGTTTCTGGAAAACACAATGACTTAGAGGAAGTTGGTGTAGATACTTACCACCATACCATGTTTGAAATGTTGGGAAATTGGTCTTTTGGAGATTATTTCAAAGAAGATGCTATTTCATGGGCGTGGGAATTATTAACAGAAGTGTACAAAATCCCTAAAGACCAATTGTATGTAACTGTTTTTGAAGGTGATGAAAAAGACAACGTTCCGAAGGACGAAGAGAGTTTTACAATTTGGAAACGTTTTATTTCAGAAGAGCGCATCTTATTGGCTTCAAAAAAAGACAATTTTTGGGAAATGGGTGAAACTGGACCGTGTGGACCATGTACTGAAATTCATGTAGATATTCGACCTTTGGAAGATCGATTAAAAACTCCAGGTAAAGATTTAGTGAATCAAGACCATCCTCAAGTAATTGAAATTTGGAACAATGTTTTCATGCAATTTAACCGAAAAGCGGATCAAAGCTTAGAACCTCTTCCTGCAACACATGTGGATACAGGAATGGGATTGGAACGTTTGGCAATGGCATTACAAGGGGTTACATCAAACTACGACACCGATCTTTTTCAAACACTCATCAAACACATGGAAAAAGTGTCTGGTGTAGAGTATGGAAAATTGGAAACAAATGACATTGCACTTCGTGTTATCGCGGATCACATCCGGGCAATTGCATTCTCTATTGCTGATGGACAATTACCAAGTAATACGGGAGCTGGATACGTAATTCGTAGAATCCTTCGTCGAGCGATTCGTTACGGGTACCAAACACTTGGTTTGAAAGAACCTTTCATGGGGGAATTAAGTGTTGTGTTAGGTCAAACGATGGGCGATAATTTCACAGAGTTAATTTCACAAAAAGACATCATACAAAAAGTAATCCACGAAGAAGAAGTTAGTTTCTTTAGAACATTGGAATTAGGAATTCGAAGAATGGATAACCTAATGAAAACGGCGAAAGAAACAAATACGAAGGTGTTAAATGGTAGTTCTGTATTTGAATTATTCGATACATTTGGATTCCCCGTAGATTTAACATCTTTGATTGCAAGAGAAAATGATTTATCAATTGATGAAGAAGCTTTCCAAGCAGAACTACAAAAACAAAAAGACCGATCACGTGCAGCAACGGCGATTGAAACGGATGATTGGGTGCAACTACAGCCAGATCAAGAAGAAAAATTTGTAGGGTACGATCAATTAACTACCGAACTTCAAATCATCAAATACCGTAAGGTTAGCCAAAAACAAAAAACGTTCTACCAATTGGTTTTCAACCAAACACCTTTCTACCCTGAAGGTGGTGGTCAGGTAGGTGATACAGGTTACATAGAGTCAAATGGCGAAAAAACGAGCATCTTCGACACGAAAAAAGAAAACAACCTCATCGTGCATTTAGCAGAAAAATTACCTACTGATCCTAATGCAATATTTGTTGGTCATGTAGATAAAACAAAACGTGCGCTTTCTGCATGTAACCACTCTGCGACGCACTTATTACACCATGCCTTGAGAACGGTTTTAGGAACACACGTTGAACAAAAAGGTTCGTTAGTAAATGCTAAAAATTTACGTTTCGACTTCTCGCATTTCTCAAAAGTAACAACCGAAGAGTTAAAACAAATCGAAGAATTAGTAAATGCTAACATACGTGAAAACATTTTATTGAACGAGCACCGCAACATTCCAATTGAAGAAGCGAAATCCATGGGTGCGATGGCGCTCTTTGGTGAAAAATATGGAGATGCAGTTCGTGCCATTCAATTTGGTGAATCGATTGAATTATGTGGTGGAACTCACGTTTCTACAACAAGCGCGATTGGTTTGTTCAAAATCACTTCGGAATCAGCTGTTGCAGCAGGTATAAGACGAATTGAAGCA